>NZ_WKFA01000041.1:0-49691 GCF_021605325.1 Pseudomonas sp. PA-7-1E | reverse complement strand
CGCTTGTACAGCGAAGAAGATTTTATCGGGCGCCCGGAATTTACCGACCCGGAGATCCTGCGCACCAACCTCGCTGCCGTGATCCTGCAGATGCTGCACCTGCGCCTGGGCGAGATCACCGATTTCCCGTTTATCGAACCGCCGGATGGCAAGGCCATCAGCGACGGTTTCAACCTGCTGCAAGAACTCTCGGCGGTCGACCGCAACAGCCAGCTCACGCCGTTGGGCCGCCAGCTTGCCCGCTTGCCGGTGGACCCGCGCATGGGCCGCATGTTGCTGGAAGCGGCCAAGCTGGGCAGTTTGCAGGAAGTGTTGATCGTCGCCAGCGCCATGTCGATCCAGGACCCGCGCGAGCGCCCACCGGAGCGTCAACAAGCGGCCGACCAGGCCCACGCACAGTGGAAAGACCCGGATTCGGACTTCGCCGGGCTGGTCAACCTGTGGCGCGGTTTCGAGGAGCAGCGCCAGGAACTGACCGCCAGCCCGTTGCGCAACTGGTGCCGCAAAAACTTCCTCAACTACTTGCGCCTGCGCGAGTGGCGCGACTCCCATCGCCAGTTGAGCCTCATCTGCCGCGACATGCAGTTGAGCATCAATAAAGAACCAGCAGACTTCCCAAAATTGCACAAGGCGGTACTGTCCGGCCTGCTCAGCCAGATTGGCCAGAAGACCGAAGACGGCGATTACCTCGGGGCGCGCCAGCGTCGCTTCTGGATTCACCCGTCTTCGGGCATCGGCAAGAAGCGCCCGCAATGGCTGATGACCGCTGAACTGGTGGAAACCACCAAGCTCTATGCACGCATGGTGGCGAAAATCGACGCCGACTGGATCGAGCCGCTGGCCGGGCATCTGATCAAGAAGAACCACTTCGAACCCCATTGGGAGAAGAAGCGTGGCCAGGTGGTGGCCTTTGAGCAGATCACCCTGTTCGGGCTGATTGTGGTCGGGCGCCGGCCGGTGCATTACGGGCCGATTGACCCGGTGGTGTCCCGTGAGTTGTTTATTTGTGAAGGCCTGGTGCGCGGCGAGATTCAGTCCCGTGCCAAGTGCCTGACGGCCAACCAGAAACTGCTGGAGCAACTCGACGAGCTGGAAGCCAAGGCCCGACGTCGCGACATCCTGGCCGATGAAGAAACCCTGTACGCCTTCTACGATGCGCGCCTGCCTGCAGAGATTCACCAGACCGCCACCTTTGACAGTTGGTACAAGGTCAACAGCCAGAAAGACCCGCAACTGCTGATCATGCGCGAAGAAGATGTATTGGCCCGCGAGGCCAGTGAAGTCACCGCCGCGCATTACCCGGACACCTTGCACTTGGGCGACCTGGCCCTGGCCTTGAGTTACCACTTCGAACCCAACCACCCCCGTGACGGCGTGACCCTGCGGGTGCCGGCGCCTTTGTTGCCGGCGTTGCCAGCCGAGCGCCTGGAGTGGCTGGTGCCGGGGTTGATCGAAGCCAAGTGCATCGCTCTGGTGCGCAACTTGCCCAAGGCGTTGCGCAAAAACTTCGTGCCGGTGCCGGACTTCGTCAAGGCCGCGCTGCAACGCATCGAATTCGGCCAGGGCTCGCTGCCCCAGGCGCTGGGGCGTGAATTGCTGCGCATGACCGGTGCGCGGGTCAGCGATGAGGCGTGGGCCGAAGCGGCGCAACAGGTGGAAAACCACCTGAAGATGAACCTGGAAGTGGTCGACGGCCAGGGCAAATTCCTCGGCGAAGGCCGTGACCTGGCCGAGCTCACCGCACGGTTTGCCGAAGCCAGCCAGGCGGCCTTGGCCGTGCCGCAAACCGCGAAAAGCCAGCAGCCGGTGGAGGCCAAGGTGTTTGCGGCGGTGGCGGAAAAAACCCAGCAGAACATCGCCGGCCTATCGATGACAGTGTACCCGGCACTGGTGGAAGAGAACGGCACGGTCAAGGAGGGGCGCTTCTCGACCGCCGCCGAAGCCGAGTTCCAGCACCGTCGCGCCTTGCAGCGCCTGCTGATGCAGCAATTGGCGGAACCGGCGAAATTCCTGCGCGGTAAATTGCCGGGCTTGACCGAGCTGGGCCTGATGTACCGTGAACTGGGGCGTATCGACGCGCTGGTGGAAGACATCCTGTTGGCCAGCCTCGATACCTGCGTACTTGAAGGCGAAGATAGCCTGCCACGGGATGGCGCTGGCCTGGCAGCCTTGGCTGAACGCAAGCGCGGCAGTTGGACTGAGCACGCCGAACGCCTCGCGCGCCTGACCCTGGAAGTGCTGAAACTCTGGCACGGCCTGCAAAAACGCTTCAAAGGCAAGATCGACCTGGCCCAGGCCGTGGCCTTGAACGATATCAAGCAGCAACTGAGCAACCTGGTGTATCCAGGTTTTGTGCGGGAAACCCCGGCCCAGTGGTTCAAGGAACTGCCGCGTTTCCTCAAGGCCATCGAACTGCGCCTGGAAAAACTGCCGAGCCAGGTGCAAAAGGACCGCGTGTGGAGCAGCGAATTGGGCGGCCTGTGGGCGCAGTACCAGAACCGCCTGAACAAACACACCCAGGAAGGCAAGCGCGACCCGCAGTTGGAGCTATATCGCTGGTGGCTGGAGGAGTACCGGGTGTCGCTGTTTGCCCAGCAGTTGGGTACCAAAGTGCCGATTTCCGATAAGCGCTTGAGCAAGCAGTGGAGTCAGGTAGAGCCCTGAAGCGCTTCCCCAACTGTAGGAGCGAGCAAGCTCGCTCCTACAGGTATGAGGACAAACCCCTCCCACAATTGGATGTTTGTCTGGCATATGGCGCCAAATCACCGGCGTTGTGGCAAACTTCGCGGTTACAAGATTAGATAAAGCGTTGCCAGTTTGATGCCTGCTGGACGGAATCAAACGACTTACAGTTTGGTACGACGGTACCAATATCTTCTGCCTGACAGATTTAGAGGAACGACCGTGCATAACGTCGTCATCAGCGGCACCGGCCTGTACACCCCGGCCAACAGCATCTCCAACGAAGAGCTGGTGCAGTCTTTCAATGCCTACGTACAACAGTTCAACGCCGACAACGCCGCCGCTATCGAACGTGGCGAGGTGCAGGCGCTGACCGAGTCGAGCGCGGCATTCATCGAAAAGGCATCCGGCATCAAGAGCCGTTTTGTGATGGACAAAGACGGCATCCTCGATCCGCAGCGCATGGCGCCGCGCCTGCCCGAGCGCAGCAACGACGAATGGTCGGTGCTTTGCCAGATGGCCATCGGTGCCGCCGAACAAGCCCTGCAGCGCGCCGGCAAGACCGCCGCCGACATTGATGGCGTGATTGTCGCCTGCTCCAACCTGCAACGTGCCTACCCGGCGATCGCCATTGAAGTCCAGGAAGCCTTGGGTATCCAGGGTTTCGGCTTCGACATGAACGTGGCGTGTTCCTCGGCCACCTTCGGCATCCAGAACGCGGCCAACAGCATCCAGTTGGGCCAGGCCCGGGCGATCCTGATGGTCAACCCGGAAGTCTGCACCGGCCACCTGAACTTTCGTGACCGTGACAGCCATTTTATCTTCGGTGATGCCGCCACGGCGGTGATCCTGGAGCGTGCTGACCTGGCGACGTCCGAACATCAGTTCGACGTGGTGAGCACCAAGCTGCTGACCAAGTTTTCCAACAACATTCGCAACAACTTCGGCTTTCTCAACCGCACGGCGGAAGAGGGCATCGGCGCCCCCGACAAGCTGTTCGTGCAGGAAGGCCGCAAGGTATTCCGTGATGTTTGCCCGATGGTGGCCGAATTGATCGGCGAGCACTTGGCAGAAAACCAGCTGAGTGTGACTGATGTGAAGCGTTTCTGGCTGCACCAGGCCAACCTGAGCATGAATCACTTGATCGTGAAAAAACTGCTGGGGCGCGAGGCATCGGTGGAAGAAGCGCCGGTGATCCTCGATACTTACGCCAATACCAGCTCGGCCGGCTCGGTGATTGCGTTTCACACTTATCAGGATGACCTGCCCAAGGGCGCGGTTGCCGTACTCAGCTCCTTTGGCGCCGGGTATTCGATTGGCAGTGTGATCCTGCGCAAACGCTGAGTGTGTGGCCGGACGCGATCTACTGTGGGAGCTGGCTTGCCTGCGAAGGCATCGGCTCGGTGTGCCTGAATTACCGAGTTGTCTGGATCGCAGGCAAGCCAGCCCCCACATTGAGCGTATTTCCACGGCAATATTGAGGTAATCGATGGCAGCAGCGGACGATGCGCACCTGCTTGAACGCCTGCTCAAGGGTGAGCAGCGGGCTTATAAGGATTTGGTCAACACTTACCAGAGTGCGATGCGGGCAGTGGCGTATGCCATCGTCGGCCAGCGCCATGCCGATGAGGTGGTGCAAGATGCCTGGCTCTCGGTGGTGCGCAACCTGGCCAAGTTCGAAGGGCGATCGAGCCTCAAGACATGGTTATTGACGATCACTGCCAACTCCGCAAAGAGCCGTTACAAACAAAATCGTCGGGAAGTCCTTCTCGACGATTTGCCCTCACCCCACGGCACCATTGGCGATGACCGCTTCAGCCCGGATGATGGCCATTGGGCTGTCGCCCCTTACGCTTGGCACCAGGACACCCCGGAAGCGCTGCTGACCGAAGATGAACTGCGCAAATGCCTGGAGCATACGATTCTGAGTTTGTCAGAATTGCAAAGCAGTGTGCTGGTCCTGCGTGAACGCCAGGGCCTGGAACTGGAAGAAATCTGTAATCTTCTGACCCTTTCACTCTCCAACGTCCGTGTGCTGTTGCATCGAGCGCGGCTTAAAGTCTTCGCCACGGTGGAGCATTTTGAGGAAACGGGCGAATGTTGACCTGTAAAGAACAAGTAGCGCGTTCCAGTGACTATCTCGATGGGCAATTGACCTTTCGGGAGCGTCTGCTGGTGCGTCATCACTTGATGTTTTGTCCGAACTGCCGGCGCTTTATCCGTCAGATGCGCCTGATGCAGGCAACGCTCAAGCGCATGCCTCAGGAACCGGTGGAGGGTGTTGATGCGCTGGCCGAACAACTGGCCGCCGAGCGGCTTAAAGACATCATGTAGGAGCGAGCTTGCTCGCTCCTACATGTTAAGCGTTAGAACTTGGCTTCAGCATCCAGCTGCAAGGTGTTGGTATCGGCATCCCGCTGGGTCCGGCTGGCGAAGTCAGCCTTGGTCAGGAAGTAGGTGGCGCCGATGGCGAAGTTCTTGTCGATGTCGTAGCTGACTTTCATCTTGTGACCGCGCGAGCCGGTGGTGCCGTTGGCGAAGTCCGAATCGGTGAAGGCGCCTACGACGGCGTTACGTTGAACGTCGCGGTAGTTGTAGTCCAGGTTCAAACCGAACACCTTGGACTTGGCACCCAGCAACCAGGCGGTGTCCTGGTCGGTCACCGCATCGTTGTTTTTCACGTACTGGCCGTAGAACGACAGCGGCACGGCCAGGCCACCGATGTCTGCTTGCGCAAAGCCTTCGTACAAGCGGAATTCATTGTTGGCCGAGTTGCCGTTGACCGCCAATGCGCAAGGCGTGGTGGTGGTTGTGCAGCGGCTGTCTTCGTCATTCTTGTAGGCGTAGATGCTGCCGCCCAAGGTCATTTTCAGGTTGTCGGTGACCGAGAACCGCGTGCCCAACTGGCCGGACGTCAGGCGCAGGTCATGGCGAAATTGCACGCCGTCACCGTCCACGTTGTCCTTGAGGTTGTAGTTACCCAGGCTACCGAACAGCTCAGCGCTGCTACCCAGTGGGTATTTGTAGGTGACGGCCAGGCCTTCAGGGTTGATGTCGCTATCCCAGATCACATCGCCCATGTTCACCCACGGCTGCAGCATCTTGCCGCCGATCACGTGCAGGTTCTTGATCTGGTCCGGGTGGTAGTCGATGTAGCCGAGGTCCAGCCAGATCGACTTTTTATCGAAGTAACCATCCTGGTCCTGGTTGGTGGAGCGTGCATCATCGCCGCCGCCGGTGGCGATACGGATACCGGTGTCCACCTGCGGGTTGATTTCGGTGTAGGCACCCAGGCGGGCACGAATGCGTTGACGGTCTTTGTCACGCCCACCGTTGTTGGGCTCGCCGTCGATCTTGATGGTTTCCTGGCGGAAGCGCACGTCACCCTTGAACTGGGTCTTGGCTGCCCAAGCCAATTTCTGGTCGAAGCTGCTCAGCTCGTTGGTTTTTTTCGCAGTGGCCGCGATCTGCTCGTTGGTCTCTTGTTGAGCCTGGCGTGCGATCTGCTGCTCTTTCTGATCCCTGGCCAGTTCCATTTGCAGTTCGGTGTACTGCGCCGCGGTGATCTGGCCGTTGGCCTTGAGCATGTCGAGCAATTTAGCGTCGACTGCAGCGCTGGCCGGAACGCTCAGTGCCAGCAACAGGCCGCCACACAGGACCGCCGCAGTTTTAGTGGAAGCAAGACGCATATCAATCTCCGAAAGTGAGGAGGGAGGGCAACACCCTCCAGGACACAACCGACCCATGACGGACGGAAAAAATGTCGCCCGGTAGACCCGGACGCTCTAAAAACTGGCGTCAGTATCGCGACCGTTTATGACGGAGTAGTGGCTAAGTGATTTCATCTAGATGACAAATCGTTACGCAACGGAACTAAGGGTTTTGACGTCTGTCCGCGTGTTTTGAGGATGTGTGCGCGGCTGTGATCAGCGATACTCCCCAGGTTTTCATGCCAAGAAACAATGAGGATGCCGATGCCGCTGCAACGCCTGGACAGCCTGTCCGATATCGCTGCGCACACGTGGGATGCCCTGATGCCACAGGCCCAGCCGTTTATGCAGCATGGGTTTCTCAGTGCGCTGGAAGACAGCGCCAGCATCGGCCCGCATTCGGGCTGGCAGACGGAGCACTTGCTGCACTGGGAAGGCGACCGGTTGATGGCGGCATTGCCGGGTTATCGCAAGTGGCATTCTTATGGCGAGTACGTGTTCGATCACGGCTGGGCCGACGCCTGCGAGCGCGCCGGCATTGACTATTACCCCAAGTTGCTGACAGCCGTGCCGTTCAGCCCGGTCGGTGGGCCGCGGGTATTGGCTGCCAGTGCTGCAGATGCTTTCGAATTGCTCAACAGCCTGCCGGGGTATCTGGAGATCGAGGGCCTGTCGAGCGCCCATATCAACTTTACCGATGCCCTCGCCGATGAAGCCATGGCCCAACACCCCGGCTGGTTGCAACGCCTGGGTTGTCAGTTTCATTGGCAGAACCGTGGTTACCGCGACTTCCAGGATTTCCTCGACGCTCTGAGTTCACGCAAGCGCAAACAGATGCGCAAAGAGCGCGAACAAGTGGCAGGGCAGGGTATCGAGTTCGAGTGGTTGCAAGGCCATGAGCTGAGCGAATCCCAGTGGGATTTTGTTTACGCCTGCTACGCCAACACCTACGCGGTGCGCCGGCAATCGCCCTACCTGACCCGCGCATTTTTCAGCCTGTTGGCTGAGCGCATGCCGGCAGCCATACGCGTAGTCTTGGCCAAACAAGGCACGCGCCCGGTAGCCATGGCCTTCAGCCTGCTCGGTGGCGACAGCTTCTATGGTCGCTACTGGGGTTGCCTGGCGGAATTCGACCGCCTGCATTTCGAAACCTGTTTCTACCAGGGCATGGACTACGCCATCGCCCACGGCCTGCAACGCTTCGATGCAGGTGCCCAGGGTGAGCACAAATTGATTCGCGGGTTTGAGCCGGTGATTACGCGGTCATGGCACTACCTGCGCCACCCTGGGTTGAAGAACGCTGTGGAAGATTTTCTTGAGCGTGAACGGGTGGGGGTTCTGGCGTATGCCGAAGAGGCGAGGGCGGCTCTGCCTTATCGGCACTCTGACGGCACGTGAAACACCCTGTAGGAGCGAGCTTGCTCGCGAAGAACGTGCAGACGACGCGGGATTACAGCTGTATGCACCGCGTCATCGTTGGCGTTTTTCGCGAGCAAGCTCGCTCCTGCAGGGATTGGGTCAAGCTGTTTTTTCTGTACCCAACCATCGGTACGTAATGCCGCCGATCACCGCGCCGAGGATGGGCGCGAGCCAGAACAGCCACAATTGCTGCAGCGCCCAGCCGCCGACAATCAACGCAGGCCCTGTGCTGCGGGCCGGGTTGACCGAGGTGTTGGTCACCGGGATGGAGATCAGGTGGATCAGCGTCAGCCCCAGGCCGATGGCGATGGGCGCGAAGCCTGCCGGGGCTCGACGGTCGGTGGCGCCAAGGATGATCAGCACGAACATCGCCGTCATCACCAGCTCACAGACAAAGCCTGCCGCCATTGAATAACCACCGGGTGAATGCTCGCCATAACCATTGCTTGCCAGCCCGGAGGCCAGTTCGAACCCGGGTTTGCCGCTGGCGATGAAGTACAGCAGTGCGGCGGCGATGGCGCCACCGATCACTTGCGACACAATGTAGGCCGGCAGCTCCCTGGCCGGGAATCTGCCGCCGACCACCAACCCCACCGAGACGGCTGGGTTAAGGTGACAGCCGCTGATATGCCCGATGGCAAATGCCATGGTCAGCACCGTGAGCCCAAAAGCCAGGGACACCCCGAGCAGGCCGATGCCGACGTTGGGGAACGCTGCGGCCAACACCGCACTCCCGCAGCCACCCAACACCAGCCAAAACGTACCCAGTCCTTCCGTTACGGAACGTTTGAACAGTGACATGAACACTTCCTTAGATTGCTCTATCTGATTAACGGTCTGTGTGGCTTCCCTGCTGCCTTAAATCAGGGCCCTCCTGGGGCCTGATTGCAGTACAGCAGGATTGTGTCGCAAGACCAGCCAGATAGAGAAAGCTGTCAGAATTGTTCGGAATTGAGCGGGGCTTTACTCAGCAAAATCAGTCTATTCCGACAAAACCCCCGGTCTGATGCTGCCATAACCGCGAATAAAGCCCGCCGTATGCCAACAACTCGGAATGGCTGCCGCTTTCGGCAATCTGGCCTTTTTCCAGCACCACCAGGCGGTCCATTCGTGCGATGGTCGACAACCGGTGCGCAATCGCAATCACCGTCTTGCCCTGCATCAAGGTTTCCAGGCTCTCCTGGATCGCCGCTTCCACTTCAGAGTCCAGCGCAGAGGTGGCTTCGTCCATGATCAGGATCGGTGCGTCCTTGAGCAGCACACGGGCGATAGCGATACGCTGGCGTTGCCCGCCGGAGAGTTTCACCCCACGTTCACCCACATGGGCATCCAGCCCGGTGCGGCCCTCGGAATCCGACAGCAGCGGGATGAATTCATCGGCGCGGGCCTTGTGCACCGCCGCCCACAGTTCCTCGTCAGTCGCGTCGGGCTTGCCATACAGCAGGTTGTCGCGGATCGAGCGGTGCAGCAACGAGGTGTCTTGGGTGATCATGCCGATTTGTGCGCGCAGGCTTTCCTGGGCGACTTCTGCGATGTCCTGGCCGTCGATTAGGATGCGCCCGCCCTGCAGGTCGTAAAGGCGCAGCAGCAGGTTGACCAGCGTCGACTTGCCTGCGCCGGACGGGCCGATCAAGCCGATCTTTTCCCCGGCCTTGATCTCGAGGTTGAGGCCGCCAATGATTCCGCTCTTCTTGCCGTAGTGGAAGTCCACTTGCTCAAAACGCACTTGGCCGTCGGGCACCGTCAGGCGCGGAGCGTTCTCACGATCGACCACGGCCAGCGGCTGGGCGATGGTCTTCAGGCCGTCCTGCACAATGCCAATGTTTTCGAAGATGCCGTTGACCACCCACATGATCCAGCCGGACATGTTGACGATGCGGATCACCAGGCCGGTGGCGAGGGCAATCGCGCCCACGGAAATCAGCGACTGGGTCCACAGCCACAGGGCCAGGCCAGTAGTGGTGACGATCAGCAGGCCGTTCAGAATACAGATCACGGTGTCCATGCTGGTGAGCACGCGGGCGGCCAGTTGGGTTTTTTCGGTCTGCTCGATGATTGCTTGCTTGGCGTATTCCTGTTCGTTCTGCGTATGGGCGAACAGCTTCAAAGTGGTGATATTGGTGTAGCCGTCGACGATTCGGCCCATCAGTTTGGAGCGCGCCTCGGAGGAAATCACCGAGCGTTCTTTCACCCGAGGTACGAAGTAACGCAGGGCCAGGCTGTAGCAAACGATCCAGGTGATCAGCGGAATCATCAGCCGCCAGTCGGCCTCGGCAAACAACACCAGGGCACTGATGGCGTAGATCGACACGTGCCAGATAGCCTCCGCGGTCGCCACCGCCGAGTCACGCAAGGAGTTGCCGGTTTGCATGATCCGCTGGGCGATGCGCCCGGCGAAATCGTTTTGAAAGAAATTCAGGCTCTGCTTGAGCACGTAGCTGTGGTTCTGCCAGCGAATCAGGCTGGTCATGCCAGGGTTGATGGTCTGGTGCACCAGCAAGTCATGCAGGCCGTTGAAGAGCGGGCGCAATAACAGGGCGACCACGGCCATCCAGATCAGCTCGGCGCTGTGGATCTGGAAAAAATTCGCCGGTGGCGTGCCCTGGGCCAGGTCGATGATGCGGCTCAGGTAGCTGAACAACGCAACTTCGATCAGGGCGCCGACCAGCCCCACCACCAGCAGCGCGGCGAAGCACGGCCACACCTGGCGCAGGTAATAGAGATAGAAGGGCAGGACTTTTTCGGGAGGGGCCGCGCTGGGGGCGTCGCGGAAAATATCGATCAGTTGTTCAAAACGACGATAGAGCATTAGGTTTGACGCCCGCCGGGCGGGCTCTCCTTTCAAAGGTGCACGGTGCCATGCGGGCACCGTGCAAAGCTGCCTGCGGACCTCAGTCGATGCGCTTGGCCGACTTGATGATCACAGGATCGATAGGCACGTTCTGCATGCCTTGCTTGGTGGTGGTCTGGGAGTTGACGATGATGTCTACCACGTCCATGCCCTTGACCACTTTGGCGAACACGGCATAACCGGTATCGCGGCCCGGGTCGAGGAAGGCATTGTCGGCCACGTTGATGAAGAATTGGCTGGTGGCCGAGTTCGGGTCATTGGTGCGAGCCATGGACAAGGTGCCACGCACGTTATGCAGGCCATTGCTGGCTTCGTTCTTGATCGGTGCTTCGGTCGGCTTTTGCGCCATTTGCTGGGTGAACCCGCCGCCCTGGACCATGAAGCCGGGGATCACGCGGTGAAAGATCGTGTTGGTGTAGAAGCCCTTGTCGACATAGGCCAGGAAGTTCTTGGTGCTGATCGGCGCCTTGACCGGGTCCAGTTCGATTTCAATCTGGCCGTTGGTGGTGTCGAGCAACACGTGTGGCGCCTTGGCCGGCTCGGCCGCCATCAGGTTGGCAGCGAACAGGGCGGAACCGGCAAAGAAGGCGATTTTTTTCAGCATGGGTCAGTGATCCTGGGTAGTGGTTTCGACGGTCTTTAGAAACTCGAGCAAGGTCGCGTTAAAGACCTCGGGTTGATCCAAGGGCGTGGCATGGCGGGAATCTTCGATGACCACCAGCCGCGCATCGGGCAGCAGTTTTACATAGATTTCTTTCTGCGCCACGGGGGTGTAGTCATGGTCGGCGCTGATGACCAGGGTTGGACAGGCAATTCTCGACAGTTGTTCCTGCACGCCCCAGCCCACAATGGCGTCGAAGCTGGCGAGATAAGCACGTTTGTCGTTGCTTGCCCAGCGTTCGGCCATCTTGCGGCGCAGGTCGGCCTGCTCAGGTTTTGGGAACAGCCGATCGCCCAAGGCCTTGCCGATGGTGCCCAGGCTGAGCACGCGGGCCAGGGTCCAGCGTTTGGCCCACTGCCAATAGTCGTCGGCACTGCGCACCTTGACCTCAGGCGCGCTGTTGACGATGCACAGGCTTTTGACCCGCAGGGGTTCATCCACCGCCAGTTGGAAGGCGATCATGCCGCCCATGGATAAACCCACCACGTGGGCCGCTGGCAGGTCCAGGTGTTCGATCAGGGCGACCAGGTCGAAGGTAAACCCTTTGATGCTGTAGCGCTCCCGGGGTTTGTCCGAGCGACCATGGCCGCGCACGTCAACCACGATCAGGCGGTAGTGCCGGGCGAGTACCGGTATTTGCAGTTCCCAATCCTGGCTGCTGGAGCCCAGGCCGTGGATCAGGATCAGGGGGTTGCCATGGCCGTATTCCTCGTAATGCAGGCTGCAGCCTTCATGATCGAACCAGGCCATGGATGAACTCCGTTTCAGGCTTGTTGGGGAGCGGCGAAGGGCGCGTCCAGGGGAGCGGTGTCAAAGGTGCGCAGCAATTCCACGAGGATCTGCGTGGCGGGCCCCAAGGGTTTGTCTTTGTTGGAGTACAGGTAAAACGTCGGGTTGCGACTGCCACCTTTTTCCAGGGGAAGCTGCTTGAGCACGCCTTCCTTGAGTTCGCGCTCGATCATGTGCCGGGGCAGCCAGGCAAAGCCCAGGCCGCTGCCGACGAAGGTGGCGGCGGTAGCGAGGCTGCCGACGGTCCAGCGCTGTTCGGCGCCTAGCCAGCCGACGTCGCGCGGTTGTTGGCGGCCCGAGTCACGGATCACAACCTGCATCTGGCTCTCCAGGTCGTGGAAACTCAGCTCACGGTTGAGGCGATGCAGCGAGTGATCGGGGTGGGCCACGGCGACGAACTCCACATCGCTCATTTCCGTGCCCAGGTAGCCCGGGATGATAAACCCGCAAATGGCCAGGTCCGCCATGCCGTCGAGCAGCAACTCTTCGACGCCGGACAGCACTTCTTCGCGCAGGCGCACCCGGCAGCCACGGCTTTGGGGCATAAAGGCGGTCAGCGCGCGAACGAGGCGTGCGCTGGGGTAGGCGGCATCCACCACCAGGCGCACTTCGGCTTCCCAGCCCTGCTCCATGTGATGGGCGAGGTCTTCCAGTTGGCTGGCGTTTTTCACCAGTTGGCGGGAGCGGCGCAGCAGCACTTCACCGGCTTCGGTCAGCACCGCCTTGCGCCCGTCGATACGCAGCAAGGGGACACCGAGTTGGTCCTGCATGCGCGCTACGGTGTAGCTCACTGAAGATTGCGAACGGTGCAGCGCTTCGGCGGCTTGGGCAAAGCCGCCATGATCGACCACGGCTTGCAAGGTGCGCCATTGATCGAGGGTAACGCGGGGCGCTTTCAAGATGAGCTCCTCTTGTCCTAAGCTGGCGGTCCTTATTGGAGACTGCCGAATGAGAAAATTGTGTTGTGTGTTGCTGGCGTTGCTGCCGATGAGCGCGTTTGCCTATCCTATCGACGTGACGAAAAAGATCGATGGCGTGAGCATTGACTACACCGCCTCCGATGTGGACGGCGACATCAGTTCGATCCAGCTGAACAACTACGGCGCCCAGGACGCGGTGTGCAAGGTCACCTTTACCAACGGCCCGGAATCGCCACGCCGTCGTACCGTGACCGTGCCTGCTGGCAAAAGCACTAACACCACGGTCAAGTTCAACCGCGCCATCATCAAGATGCGTATTGCCCTGGACTGCGCGCCAAAATAAAGCAACAGCGGAGCGTGCTCACAGGAATACTCCGCTTATAAACAAATTTCTAGATGGGTTGTAGCAGTTTTTTGCGCTTTTTTATCGAATAGGCCCTGGTTAACCTTCTCTCCATCGACTTACAGCAATTACCGATGGAGCCTACGAAGCCATGTCCAATGTTCTGATCATCGAAAGCAGTGCGCGCCAGCAGGATTCCATTTCCCGCCAGCTCACCCAACAGTTCATCAGCCAATGGCAAGTCGCCCATCCGGCAGACCGCATCACCGTGCGCGACGTAGCGCTCAATCCGGTACCCCATCTGGATGCCAACCTGCTGGGCGGCTGGATGAAACCGGCGGAGCAGCGTAACGACGACGAACAGGTGTCCCTGGACCGCTCCAACGAGTTAACTGACGAACTGCTGGCCGCCGACGTGTTGGTGATGGCCGCGCCGATGTACAACTTCGCCATTCCGAGCACCCTTAAAGCCTGGCTGGATCACGTGTTGCGGGCGGGTGTGACCTTTAAATACACCGCCACCGGGCCCCAGGGTCTGTTGACCGGCAAGCGCGCTATCGTGCTCACCGCACGCGGTGGTATCCACACTGGCGCCACCTCGGATCACCAGGAACCGTACCTGCGCCAGGTCATGGCATTTATCGGCATTCATGACGTTACCTTCATTCACGCCGAAGGCGTCAACCTGGGCGGCGACTTCCAGGAGAAGGGCCTCAATCATGCCAAGGCGCAACTGGCCCAGGTGGCCTGAGGCGTTAATCGTCAGATAATCCCGTGCTGCTTATATAGCCCCACGCAAACCCTTCAAGTACGCGTATCGAACCTCCCTTTGCACTTTTTGCTCCTGAGTGCTCCTGCCCGACTGCCGCTTTAGCGAGGTCGGGTTTTTTTTGCGCCGAGTTTCTTCAACCTCCAAAAAGCTTTAATGTCGCGCCCATTCGAAACGAGGCGCGCATGGGCTATTTACTGGTTGTCACCCTGATTCAGGCATTTTCCTTCAGCTTGATTGGCGAATACCTCGCCGGTCACGTCGACAGCTACTTTGCGGTGCTGGTGCGCGTGGTGCTGGCCGGGCTGATCTTTATCCCGCTGACGCGCTGGCGCTCGGTGGAGCCCGCGTTCATGCGCGGCATGTTGGTGATCGGTGCATTGCAGTTCGGCGTGACCTACGTCTGCCTGTACCTGAGCTTTCGCGTGCTGACGGTGCCGGAAGTGCTGCTATTCACCATCCTCACGCCGCTGCATGTGACCCTGATCGAGGACGCGCTTAATCGCCGCTTCAATCCCTGGGCGCTGGTGGCGGCCCTGGTGGCGGTGGGCGGTGCGGCGGTGATTCGTTTCGATCAGATCACCCCGCACTTCCTGATGGGGTTCTTGCTGCTGCAATTGGCCAACTTCACCTACGCCGCCGGGCAAGTCATGTACAAACACCTGGTGGCGCGTTATCCCAGTGACCAGCCGCACTTCCGGCGTTTCGGTTATTTCTACCTGGGTGCCTTGTTGGTGGTGTTGCCGGCATTCCTGCTGTTCGGCAAGGCTGACTTCCTGCCGCAAGCGCCGCTGCAATGGGGTGTGCTGGTGTTCCTCGGGTTGGTCAGCACCGCGCTGGGCATGTACTGGTGGAACAAGGGCGCCTGCCTGGTCAATGGCGGCACCCTGGCGGTGATGAACAACCTGCATGTGCCGGTGGGGTTGCTGCTGAACCTGCTGATCTGGAACCAGCACGAACCGCTGGGCCGTTTGGCCCTGGGCGGTCTGGTGATTCTGGGGGCGGTTTGGATCAGCCGGCTGGGTGTGCGTCGGGCGGTGTCGTCCCCATCGTGATCACCACCTTGCCTTTGGCGCGGCCTTGTTCGACATAGTCCAGGGCCGCCGCTGTGGATTCGAACGGAAAGGTACGGTCGATAACCGGCCGGATACTGCCGGATTCGACCAGCGCGGTGATTTCATCCAGTTGTGCGCCACTGGCACGCATGAAGACAAACTCATAGCTCACGCCTTGCTTGCGTGCTTTCCTGCGGATACCGCTGCTCAACAGGCCCATGACCAGGCCTAATACCCATGGCAGGTTCTGGGCGCGGGCGAAGGCGGGCGTCGGCGGCCCGGAGATGGAGATGAGCTGACCGCCGGGCTTGAGAATCTTCAGTGACTTGGCCAGCGCATCCGGGCCCAGGCTGTTCAGCACCACATCGTAATCCCGCAGCACGGCCTCGAAGGCTTGCTGTTTGTAGTCGATCACTACATCCGCGCCCAACGCCTTGACCCACTCCACATTGGCGGTGCTGGTGGTGGTGGCGACAAAAGCGCCCAAATGCTTGGCCAGTTGGATGGCGATACTGCCCACCCCGCCTGAGCCCGCATGAATGAACACCTTCTGGCCTTTCTTCAGCTTCGCGGTTTCCACCAGCACCTGCCACGCCGTAAGCGCGACCAGGGGCAGGGACGCGGCTTGCTCCATGGTGATGTTGTCGGGTTTGCGCGCCAGTGCGTCTTCGTGCACGGCAATCCGCTCGGCGAAGGTGCCGATACGTTGCTGGGGCGGGCGAGCGTAGACTTCGTACCCCGGCTTGAAGCGTCGTACCGCAGCGCCGACACTGAGCACCACGCCGGCCAGGTCGTTGCCCAGTGTCAACGGCAATGCATAGGGCAGGATCAGTTTGAATTCGCCCTTGGCGATCTTTGCATCCAGCACATTGACGCTGCTGGCCCGCACCTGGACCAGCACGTCATGTTCACCCACAACAGGCGCGGGGGTCTCGATGAGACGGCCGGGCTGCTTGCCGTACCGTTTGATGGAAAATGCCTTCATGGTTCAACGCTCGTTGCTTCGGTGAGAAGGGCAGGCGCGGAGCACGCCTGCTACCGGTTGATCAGGCGTTGGCCAGGTAACGCTCGGCAACCTGGGACTGCTTGATCTGCGCCAGCAAGCCTTGCCGCGCAGCCTGCAACGCGTCCCAACGGGCGCCGTCCTGCAACGGCGGAATGGTCACCGGCTCGCGGCGGTCGAAACCGACCAGCGCTGCGTCCACCAGATCACCCACTTCCATCACGTCCGTGAGGGTGTTGATATCAATGCCCGCACGCTCCCAGATCTCGGTACGCGTGGCAGCGGGCAGCACGGCTTGCACGTACACGCCTTTGGGCGCCAGTTCCAGGCTCATGCCTTGGGACAGGAACAGCACGAACGCCTTGGTCGCGCCGTACACCGTCATGCCAAATTCCGGGGCCAGGCCGACTACCGAGCCAATGTTGATGATAGCGCCGTTGCCGGCTGCCGCCAGGCGCGGGGCGATGGCACTCGCCAGGCGTACCAGAGCCGTGGTGTTGAGGGCGACCAACTGCGCGACGCTTTCGGTGGACTGTTCAATAAAACTGCCGGACTGCGCGGCGCCTGCATTATTGACTAGCGTGCCAATGCTGGCGTCATCGCGCAGGCGCGCTTCAACTGCGGCCAGGTCAGCGCTTTGGGTCAGGTCGGCCGGGAGGATATCAACGCTGACGGCGTGGTGCTCACGCAGCCTGGCGGCGAGCGCTTCCAGGCGCGCTATGTCACGGGCGACCAGTACGAGGTCGTGGCCGCGTGCGGCAAAGCGTTCGGCGTAGGCGGCGCCAATGCCGGTCGAAGCGCCAGTGATCAGAACGGTAGTGGAAGTGCTCATGGTGTGATGCTCTGTGAGTGCGAGGAGGTTTTATGATGTCGATCATAATCAAAGCTGTCAACGGTTTTGATTATGATCGACATCATAGTAATATGCCTATCTCGCAAGCTGGCAGGACCCTACACATGAAGATCACCAAGGCGCAGTCACAGAGCAAT
Organism: Pseudomonas sp. PA-7-1E; assembly: GCF_021605325.1. NCBI lineage: Bacteria > Pseudomonadati > Pseudomonadota > Gammaproteobacteria > Pseudomonadales > Pseudomonadaceae > Pseudomonas > Pseudomonas sp. PA-7-1E. The sequence goes on along the minus strand of NZ_WKFA01000041.1, from coordinate 32,499 downwards.
CGGGCCCATATCGTCGCGACAGCTTCCGAGCTGTTCCGCGAGCGGGGTTTCGATGGGGTGGGCGTGGCCGAGTTGATGGCTGCGGCCGGTTTTACCCAAGGCGGCTTTTACAAGCACTTCGGTTCCAAGGCGGACTTGATGGCGGAAGCAGCCGCCAACAGTCTGGCGCAGTCACTGGCCGACAGCGCGGAGATGGAGGTGGAGCAGTTTTTCGAGGTTTACCTGTCCAGGCAGCACCGCGACCATCGCGGCGGCGGATGCACATTGGCGGCGTTGTGTGCCGATGCCGCCCGTCAATCGGACACGCTGAAGGCGACCTTTGCCGACGGTTTGGAAAATACCCTGCAGGCCCTGGAAGCAAAGTACAACGCAGCTCATGAGACGCCACAAGAAGGCGTGCGCGCGAAAATGCTCGACAGCATGGCCCATGCCATCGGCGCAATCATGCTGTCGCGGGCGTGCCCGGATGATTCCGCACTGGCCGATGAAGTGCTTGAGGTTTGCCGCAAGGAGATTACGGCGTCACTGCCGTAATCCCGTTTGCATCACCTCATGCCGTTTCGGCGACGGGTACCTGCGTGGCCCCGGCCAATGCCGGCAGCACGCCGGCGCGCAGGTCGTTGCCGCTCGGCTGCTGATACAGGCTCAGCCCGAACTCCGGCAACACCGCCAACAGATAATCGAAGATATCGCCCTGGATCCGCTCGTAATCGCCCCACGCCGTGGTGCGGGTAAAGCAGTAGATCTCCAGCGGCACGCCCTGGGCGGTGGTTTGCATCTGGCGCACCATGCAGGTCATGTTCGGCTGGATGTCCGGGTGGCTTTGCAGGTATGCCAGTGCGTAGGCGCGGAAGGTGCCGAGGTTGGTCATGCGCCGACGGTTGGCCGACAGTTGCGCGCTGTGGCCCTGAGCCTCGTTCCAGGCCTTGAGTTCGGCCTGCTTGCGGCTGATATAGCCGCTGAGCAAGTGCACCTGGGTCATGCGCACTTCCTCCTCGTCGTTCAGGAAGCGTACGCCGCTGGCGTCGATGTACAGGCTGCGCTTGATACGGCGCCCACCGGAGGCCTGCATGCCACGCCAGTTCTTGAACGACTCGGACATCAGGCGCCAGGTGGGGATGGAAACGATGGTCTTGTCGAAGTTCTGCACCTTCACCGTGTGCAGGGTGATGTCCACCACATCGCCATCGGCACCCACCTGGGGCATTTCGATCCAGTCACCGACGCGCAGCATGTCGTTGCTGGTCAATTGCACACTGGCGACGAACGACAGCAGCGTGTCCTTGTACACCAACAGAATCACCGCCGACATCGCACCCAGGCCCGACAGCAGCAACAGCGGCGAGCGGTCGATCAGGGTGGCGACGATGATGATCGCGCCGAACACGAACAGCACCATTTTCGCCAGTTGCACATAGCCCTTGATCGAGCGGGTGCGTGCGTGTTCGGTGCGTGCGTAGATATCCAGCAGCGCGTTGAGCAGGGCACTCATGGCCAAAACCATGAACAGAATGGTGATCGCCAGGGCGACGTTGCCGATAAACAGAATGGCGGTCTTGCTCAGGTCCGGCACCAGGTACAGGCCGAACTGGACCACCAGCGATGGCGTCATCTGCGCCAGGCGATGGAAGACTTTGTTATGCCGCAGGTCGTTCAGCCAGTGCAGGGCCGGCTGCCGGCCGAGCAATTTGACCGCGTGCAGGATGAGGTAACGGGCGACCCTTCCCACCACCAATGCCACCACCAGCAACACCAGCAAGCCTAGGCTGGAATGCAGGACCGGGTGTTCATCGAGGGCGCCCCAAAGGTCTTGGACGTTGAGCCAGAGCTGTTTGATATCCATGAGTGAACCGATTCTTCTGTAAGACAACACGGGGCGATTAGAGCATTTAAGTGCAACAAAGTTGACGCTCTGGACAAAATCGCTGACAAAAAAGCAGCTGATTAGCCCCGTTCGCGTAAAGAAACTCGGTTTGGGCGCCCGAAACCGGTAACCTATGCAGCTGATATTTTGTATTTCTTCGAGGTAGCACCCGTGTTTTCCCAATTCGCCCTGCACGAACGCCTGCTTAAAGCCGTGGCCGAGCTTAAATTTGTCGAGCCTACGCCTGTGCAAGCAGCGGCCATCCCGCTCGCGCTGCAAGGGCGTGACCTGCGGGTGACGGCGCAAACCGGCAGCGGCAAGACCGCCGCTTTCGTCCTTCCGGTACTTAACCGCCTGATCGGCCCGGCCAAAGTGCGCGTCAGCATCAAGACCCTGATCCTGCTGCCGACCCGCGAGCTGGCCCAGCAGACCCTGAAGGAAGTCGAGCGCTTCTCGCAGTTCACCTTCATCAAGTCCGGCATCATTACCGGTGGCGAAGACTTCAAGGTCCAGGCCGCGATGTTGCGCAAGGTACCGGACATCCTGATCGGCACCCCAGGGCGCATGATCGAGCAGCTCAACGCTGGCAACCTCGACCTCAAGGAAGTCGAAGTGCTGGTGCTCGACGAAGCCGACCGCATGCTCGACATGGGCTTTGCCGATGATGTGCAACGTCTGGTCGGTGAGTGCGTCAACCGCCAGCAGACCATGCTGTTCTCCGCCACCACCGGTGGTTCGACCCTGCGCGATATGGTCGCCAAGGTGCTGAACAACCCTGAGCACTTGCAGGTCAACAACGTCAGCGACCTGAACGCCACCACGCGTCAGCAGATCGTCACCGCTGACCATAACGTGCACAAAGAACAGATCCTGAACTGGTTGTTGGCCAACGAGACCTACCAGAAGGCCATCGTGTTCACCAACACCCGTGCCGCCGCCGACCGTATCTACGGGCGCCTGGTTGCGCAGGAATACAAGGCGTTCGTGCTGCACGGCGAGAAAGACCAGAAGGACCGCAAGCTGGCCATCGACCGTCTCAAGGCGGGCGGCGTCAAGATCCTGGTGGCCACCGATGTTGCCGCACGCGGTCTCGACGTGGACGGCCTGGACCTGGTGATCAACTTCGACATGCCCCGCAGCGGCGACGAATACGTGCACCGTATCGGCCGTACCGGACGGGCCGGCAACGATGGCCTGGCTATCTCGCTGATCTGCCACGGCGACTGGAACCTGATGTCGAGCATCGAACGCTACCTGAAGCAGTCGTTCGAGCGCCGCACCATCAAGGAAGTCAAAGGCACGTACACCGGGCCGAAGAAGGTCAAGGCGTCGGGCAAGGCCGTTGGCGTGAAGAAGAAAAAGACCGACGCCAAGGGCGACAAGAAGAAAACCGGCGCCAAGTCGCCGACCAAGCGCAAGATCGCCAACCGGCCGAAGACCGACAACCTGTCGCTCGTCAGCAAGGACGGCATGGCGCCGCTCAAGCGCCGCAAGCCAGAAGCTCCGGCTGCCGAATAAGCAGTTGGGCATAAAAAAACCGGACAATGTCCGGTTTTTTTTCGCCATGATCGTTCCCACGCTCCGCGTGGGAATGCCTCCAGAGACGCTCTGCGTCGCGTTGTGCTCAATGCTTCCGCGCAGCCTCTCTGAGCTCCTTGAGCCGCGCATCGATCAACTGGCACTTGTCGGGAAACTTGGCGCTTTCAGTATCCAGGTCCATCTTCTGCAACTCGTCATTCATCTCCTTGGCCTTGTTCGGGCTCTGCTCGGTGAGCTTGGTCACTTCCTTGGCCAGCTCCTCGCGCTTGGCCGTGGCCTCCTCAGGCGTGCAGGCCCAGGCGGGCAGGGTGCTCAACAGCGTGGCGGCGAGGGTCAGCTTCATCAAGGTTTTCATGGTCGGACTTCCTTGGCAGTGATGTGCAGTTGAGGCGGCGAACCTCGGGAAAGTTCAGAGAAATGACGCCCGTCCGTTTGGTTGAACGGCCCGTGCCGGAACGTGTCACTCCCTAAGACGGGCTAACTCCATCGGCCTGCAGGAGGAATCAGGATGACGACTTACAATTGGGATCTGATCGAACGTCTGCTGCATGAAGTGCAGAACGGCGAAGGCAGCTTTGCCCCGCGCAAATACGCCGAACAAGAAGCGGCCGAGAAGGCGACGGCCGGCGAGGACACTGGCAACCTGGACGCACTCAAGAAGACCGCTGCCGATTACGAGGCGCTGCTGTTCAAGCGTGGCTTTATCGAGTCGCGGCCTGAGGAAGAGGGCGGCAATGGCGAGAATTTCATTCTGACGGCGCTGGGTGCGCAATTGCTGGCGCTGATCGACAGTTCGATTCCGGGTAATGATCATCCACGTCAGGTGTTGGATGAGCAGGAGGACGCGCTTGATCCGGCAACGTTCGCTGAAGTGGCCTCCAAAGCGCAGATCGCCTGATCTTCTTGTGCCCCGGCGCCCCCGAGGGAGCCGGGTGAACCTGTCGAATCGGTAATCTGTCGCTAAGGTTGCTGACAGCCGGCGACTCCTAATCTGCTGCCATTCAACTCACGGACTTGAATCGGCATGCACTCCACAACCTCCAGACGCACATTCGTCAAAGGCCTGGCCGCAGGCGGCCTGCTGGGTGGGCTCGGGCTTTGGCGCCCACCTGTGTGGGCACTGACCAGCCCCGGCCAGCCCACGGTGCTCGCCGGCAGCGAATTTGACCTGTTTATTGACCAGACTCCCGTCAACCTGACCGGCCGTGCGCGCACCGCGTTGACCGTCAACGGCAGCCTGCCCGGCCCGCTGTTACGCTGGCGCGAAGGCGACACCGTGACCCTGCGCGTGAAAAACCGCCTTGGCGAGCCCACCTCGATCCATTGGCACGGCATCCTGCTGCCATCGACCATGGACGGCGTGCCCGGCCTGAGCTTCAAGGGCATCGAACCGGGTGGCCTTTACGTTTACCAGTTCAAGGTCAAACAGCACGGCACTTACTGGTATCACAGCCATTCAGGGCTTCAGGAACAGCAGGGCGTGTATGGCCCGCTGGTCATCGACCCCAAGGAACCCGAGCCGTATATCTACCAGCGCGATTACGTGGTGATGCTGTCGGACTGGACCGATGAAGACCCCGTCGCCCTGATGAAGACCCTCAAGAAGCAGTCCGATTACTACAACCTGCACAAACCCACCGTGGGCGATTTTATCCGGGATGTGGGTAAGCAGGGCTGGTCGGCCACGGCTGCCGACCGGCTGATGTGGGCGCAAATGAAGATGAACCCCACCGACCTTGCGGACGTCAGCGGCGAGACCTACACCTACTTGCTCAACGGCCAGCCGCCTGGGCAGAACTGGACCGGAGTGTTCAAGGCGGGGGAAACGATTCGCCTGCGCTTTATCAATGGCTCGGCGATGACCTATTTTGATGTGCGCATTCCAGGGTTGAAGATGACTGTCATCGCCGCGGATGGTCAGCCGGTAAAGCCGGTAAGCGTCGACGAGTTCCGTATCGCCGTGGCGGAAACCTACGATGTGCTGGTCGAGCCTGTGGCAGAGGCCTATACCCTGTTTGCCCAGTCCATGGACCGCACAGGCTATGCCCGTGGCACCCTCGCCCGGCAGATGGGTGCGACCGCCTCAGTACCGCCGCTTGATCCGCGCCCGTGGCTGACGATGGATGACATGGGCATGGGCGGCATGGACCACGGTGCCATGGCCGATATGCCGGGCATGGAAGGCATGGATCACAGCGCCATGGGCGCGATGGCGATGCAGAAACACCCTGCCAGCGAGCAGAACAGCCCGCTGGTAGACATGCAGGCGATGAACCCGATGCCCAAGCTGGACGACCCTGGAATCGGCCTGCGCAACAACGGCCGCCGCGTGCTCACCTATGCCGACCTGCGCAGTACCTTTGAAGACCCCGATGGCCGCGACCCCTCGCGCACGCTTGAATTGCACCTCACCGGGCATATGGAGAAGTTCGCCTGGTCGTTCAATGGCGTGAAGTTTTCCGATGCCGAGCCTCTGCAACTGACCTATGGCGAGCGCGTGCGGGTGGTGTTGGTCAACGACACCATGATGGCCCACCCAATTCACCTGCATGGTTTATGGAGCGACCTGGAGGACGAAAACGGCCAGTTCCAGGTGCGCAAACACACCATCGATATGCCTCCCGGCTCCCGTCGCAGTTACCGCGTCACCGCCGATGCCCTGGGGCGCTGGGCCTATCACTGCCACCTGCTGTACCACATGGAAATGGGCATGTTCCGTGAGGTGCGCGTGCATGAATAAGCAAACGAGCATGAACCGTTGCGTCTCGTCCCTGTGCATCGCCTTCGCCACGCTGGGTTTCGCCCCATGGGCGTTGGCGGCCGAGGATGAATTTCAGGGCATGAGCCCGGCGACGTCCGCGCTGACGCAAAGCCGTACGCCGATTCCGGCGCTGACCGACGCAGACCGCGCAGCGGTGTACAACGCGCCGGGAGGGCATCAGGTGCACGACAGCGGCGTGAACTCGATGCTGCTGGTCAACCAGTTGGAATGGCAGGGCGGCGACGGCAACGCGCAGAGTTGGGACATCAAGGGTTGGGTCGGCGGTGACATCGACCGGCTGTGGCTACGCAGTGAAGGCGAACGCAGCGCCGGCCGCACTGAAAGTGCCGAAGCCCAAGCCTTATGGGGGCGCGCTATCAGCCCGTGGTGGGACCTGGTCGGCGGCGTGCGTCAGGACTTCAAGCCCGGTGCTAGCCAGAGCTGGGCGGCCTTTGGCCTACAAGGCATGGCGCTCTACAACTTCGAGGCCGAAGCCACGTTGTTTGTCGGCGAATCGGGGCATACCGCCGCACGCCTTGAGGGTGACTACGACATTCTGCTCACCAATCGCCTGATCCTGCAGCCCACCGCCGAACTCAATTTTTATGCGCAGAACGATCCGCAACGCGGCGTTGGTTCGGGCTTGGCGGAAAGTGACCTGGGCTTGCGTTTGCGCTACGAAGTTCGCCGCGAGTTTGCGCCTTATGTCGGGCTCAGCTGGAACCGCACTTATGGCCAGACCGCGCAATACGCACGGGACGAAGGCGAAGACGTTAACCAACTGCACTGGGTGGTTGGCGTGCGCCTATGGTTCTGACCGCAAGCATCCATCAAGACTGTGCGCTTTTCAGGCATTTAAGCGCCTGGAAGTCGCTGCGGACCTTGTCGATTTTCTGGGTGAGTTTCAGGCGCTGCGCTGGGGAGCTTTGGGCCATCACGTCCACGAGCAAACTGCGCGCGGCGGCTTCGGTCTGTGCGTAGGCGGCGCGGTATTGCGGGGTCCACAGGCTTTCGCGATCCACCAGCAGTTGCTGGATTTTCTGCGGGAAATCGGCATTGTGGCGTTGTTGCAGCGCCTCGATAAATTGCGCCTGCCAATGGGCGCGGTTGCCGATCCACGCTTGGTTTTGCGCGCCCAACTCGGCCGACCAGGCCGTGACGCGGTTTTGCTGGCCTGGGCTCAACGGGCCGATCCAGGCGTCCAGGCGCTTGCTCATACGCTCGGCGCGTTCCTTGATTTGTTGAGCCAGTGGTGGCTTGAGGTATTCGTCCTGGCGTTTGCGCAGGTCCTTGGCCAGAGCATCGCTCATGTCCTTGACCTGCTGATCGTCCAGGCCTTGCAGCAATTGCACAGATGAGGGCGTGATTTCCCGCGCAATCTCGGCAATTGCCTGTTTGGCTTCGACTGTACGGGTTTGCAATGCGGCGTCGGTGACCTGGTTACTGTCGACCATCTGCTGCAGGCGGTCGAGCCAGTCCAGGTAGCCAGGCAATTGCGTGGTGCAGTGCCAGGCCAGGTGCTCCTTGAGGGTGTCGTTGAACCAGCTCTTTTGCCCGGCATTCATGTCCAGGTAATCGTTGAGGGTCCAGGGGATGATCACGTCGAGGTTTCGGTAGGCCAGGCCTACGCGATTGCAGCCGGCGAGCACCAGGCTCAGGGTCAGCAGTACCATCAGGAATTTGAGCCGGCGCAACATGGGCAGGTCCTTGCATGGAGGGCGTTAATGAATGTGAACCTGCGCGGGGTGCGACAGTTCAGCCCATCAATAAAACGACCTCACGGCCTTCAAGGTCAACAGCCCGTCACATTGCGAATTGTGTCCGGAGTAGGCCGAGCAGTCACTGCCGCTGAGGCTGGAGCCGCTGTAGATCAGGTCCAGGTCAATGCCTTTCCAGGCCCGGGAAAACTGTACCGACCAATCGCTGAAACTGCTGATGGCGCCGTTCTCTACCGAGACCGGTGTGCCCAGTTGATGGGTGGTGTACTTCATGCTGACGCCGATGCCGAAAGGCTGGGTGCCGCCCAGGTCTGCAAACAGGGTGCTGTCCTGGCGGTCGGGGTCGTTGCTGAAAGACACGCCAAAGCGATTGCCCAACAGGTTCAGCCCGCCGTAGAACTCTTGGCTGTCGAGGGGGCTGAGCTTGGGGTAGCTGTAGTGGATCAAGCCGACTTCATAGCCCAGGGTCTGGTCGAACGGACGCTTGAAGCCCATGTAGGAGTCGACTTCAAGGTTATTGGCCGACGACAGGCCCATGTTCGGGGAAAACTGGCCGAAATACAGGCCGCTGTCGTGGGTAAGGTCCAGGCCTCCGTGGAACGAGTCGCTGCCAGGGGCGGTCGGCTTGACAAGGCCCTGGGCCATGGTGCGGCTGGGGGTTGTACCTAATTTCAGGTCGAAGTCACCCAATTCGCGCTGGAAGATATGCGCTTCGGCCAAAGGGCTGGCGACCAGGATGCTGACCACGAAAATACAGCGTTTAAGCATGCTTCACTCCATGAAAAGCGAGGAGCAGTAACGGAAAGATTCAGGCAGATGCCCGTGCTAGACGTGTGCAAGGATACCGGCGAATGCCAGGCATTGAGGCCCGTTCGTCGATTAGCTGCGTATTGAGGGTGTCGGGAGGGGGTGGCAACTCTAGTCCTAGCGCCTCGAAGGCAAGACGCTTAGGGACCAGATGCAGTGCGCGGGTATGACTATTACTTCTTGCCCAGGCTGATCTGCTTGGACGGGCCGAAAGTCTGGCCGCTCACGCCCTTGGCAATTTGCTGGATTTCGCCGCCGGACTTGAGGAACGCAGCAATCTGGCTATTGATCGATTCGCTGGTTTCAACGGCGGGAGCTGGCTTTGCTTTGCTGTTGGATGCTTTTACACGCATGGCGGCCACTAACCTGTAGAAAATTAACTTGGCCAGCTATCGTACAGGAAATACTTGACAATTGCTTGGCAAATATCCCTCGAGAATAAGTGCTCGCGGCTGGAAATAGCCGAAGTTCAGCGCTGAAATAAAGCGCTAACTTACTGTTTTAGCTGGAAACCCAAGGCTTGTGGACACGCTGATGGCCTGCTCAAAGTGAACCGAACGATCAGACGAGTGGGGCGAGGCCACTGGAACGCCATGCCAGCCCGCGATTTTTCAGGCGTGTGCGCGTGCAGGGCACAACTCGGGTAGAATGCCGCCCACGCAATGAGGGTATTGGAAATGGCTTTAGTCGGGCGCTACAACAGCTTGCAAGTGGTCAAGCACACTAACTTTGGTTTGTACCTCGATGGTGCGCAAGATGGGGAAATCCTCTTGCCTAATCGGTATATCCCTAAAGATATTCCCAGTGAAGATGAAGACTGGCTCAACGTTTTCATTTATCTGGACAGCGATGACAAACTTATCGCCACCACCGAAAAGCCCAAAGTTCAAGTCGGTGAATTCGCCAGTTTGAAAGTTGTGGAAGTCAACAGCATTGGCGTCTTCCTTGATTGGGGTTTGCCCAAGGATCTGCTGCTGCCTTATTCGGAAGAAAAACGCCAGATGACCGCGGGTGAATATTGCGTGGTGCACGTCTACCTCGACAAGCACACCAAGCGCATCACCGCCACCGCTCGCCTTGACCGTTACCTGGACAAGACGCCGGCGAACTATCAGGTGGGCCAGGAAGTCGACCTGCTGGTGGCCGAAGCCACTGACATGGGCTTCAAGGCGATCATCAACAACAAGCACTGGGGCTTGATCCACAAGAACGAAGTGTTCAAGTTCCTGCGCCCGGGCAAGGAAGAGAAGGGCTTTATCAAAGAGATCCGCGCCGATGGCAACATCAGCCTGAGCCTGCAGCCGGTGGGCCAGGAAGCGGCCTCCAGCCTGAACTCGAAGATCCTCGCCAAGTTGCGCGACAACAATGGCAGCCTGCCGGTCAGCGACAAAAGCGACCCGGCGGTGATCAGTGACTTGTTCGGCGTGAGCAAGGGCAACTTCAAGAAGGCCATTGGTGCGCTCTACAAGCAGGGCCAGATCGTGATTCATGCGGATCGCATTGAACTAAGCTGAGTACGCTTCGCTCTCCTGTAGGAGCGAGCTTGTTGTGGCGAGGGAGCTTGCTCCCGCTCGACTGCGTAGCAGTCGCAAGCTTTTTTGGGGGCGCTTCGCACCCCAACGCAAGCAAGCTTGCTCGCCACAACAAGCTTGCCTTCACAGTAGGGCTTGCTCATGTCAAGAAAGTCGTTGTATGCCTACCTCGGTACCTTGCTCGCCTTCCTGGTCCTCGACGGCCTTTGGCTCGGTGTGCTCATGGGGCCCACCTACAAATCCCTGCTTGGCGCGCTGATGCTTGATCAGCCACGCCTGTTGCCTGCCGTATTGTTCTATCTCCTGTACGTCCTCGGTTGCGTGGTGCTGGTTATCTTGCCCAGCGCCAGTTGGCAGCGCGCTGCGCGTTTGGGCGCCTTGCTTGGCCTGGTGGCCTACGGCACCTATGACCTGAGCAACTGGGCCACGCTTCAAGGCTGGTCCGCTGGGTTGGCGCTGATGGACATGGCGTGGGGCACGTGCCTAACCGCCATTTGCTGCACTGTTGGCCATTTGTGTGCAAATCGGCTGTGGCGGTAGAGGGCGGTTGATCAGTACTGAACCTGCTAATAACAACCCGGTACCGGCAGCGACCAACGCCGGTTGCAGGCCGCCACTGAGGTGGCTGCTGACCGACGCCAATAGTGGCCCGCTCAATTGGCCGACGGCGAAGCTGGCGGTCAGCAGCCCCGTGCTGCGTTGGTAGCCATGGGGTGCGACCTCCCTTAATCGCGCCATCACCAACTGCATGCAGGCCAAAAATGGAGCACCGCACAGCAACACGCCCAGCGCCAAGCCCCAGCCATTGCCCAGCAGGCAGGCAAATACCCCGGCCGCTTGCAGCCATAAAGTCGCCATCAGCCAGCGACGGGTGGTGTTCGGGTGCTTGCGGCGCAGGCTGGCCACCCCCACTCCCAGCGCGGCCGCCAGGCCAAAGCAGGGCCAGAACAGATCGGCCTGCCAGGCCCCGTTGAATTGAGCGCTGGCCATCTGCGACAGAAAAGTCGCCGGGATGATGTAGCCCAGGCCGTACAAGAAATAGATACAGCACAAGTGCGCGATGCTGCCGTTGCTCCCCGCGCTGGTGGGCTGTGTCACGGTGAGGGTCGGCTTGGGTAGAAACGGCAGGATCGCCAGCAACATCACCAGCGCCACAGTCCCGTAGATCAACCACAGCGCGGCAGAGCTTTGCCCTGATAGGTTCGACACCAGCGCCAGCAGCCCCGTCAGCACAATCCCCAACCCCGGCCCAGCAAACACCAGCGCACCCAGGCGCGGGCGGCCGGCGGCAATCGCCAGTGGCTGGCTCAGGCTGGTAATCATCACCAGGGCCCAGGCACTGGCGACCCCGGTGCCGAAACGCAGCAACAAATGCGGCCAGAACCCGTTAGCCCAGTAGGACGCCAGGGTCAGCAATACGCACAACCACAGCCCGCCGTAGAGGCGCCCGCGCACATGCTGATGGCTGCGGGCAAAGATCGAGTCCACCGCGCCGACAAAATAGCCCAGGTAATTGGCGGCTGCGATCAGGCCGGCGCCGGTCAGGTCGATCTGGCCTTCACTGAGCAAATGCGGCATTTGCGGAGTCAGGGCGAAGCGGCCAATGCCCATGGCCATCATCAGGGCGACGAAGCTGGCGAGTAAACGAATCAGCGGGGACATGGTCAGGTTTCCTGCAAAGAAGCGAATGCCTTGCAGGCTAAGACGGATTGACTTTCTGTAAAATTGAATAATAGTGAGTAACTTGTTCAGTTTTGGAGAAAGTAATGGAGTTCAGTCAATTGCGCATTTTCCAGGCCGTGGCGGAAGAGGGCTCCATCACCCGCGCCGCTGAGCGCCTGCACCGCGTTCCCTCAAATCTGTCGACCCGGCTTAAACAAATGGAAGAGCAACTGGGTGTCGATCTGTTCGTGCGCGAGCGCCAGCGTTTGCAGCTTTCTCCGGCAGGCAAGGTACTACTGGACTACAGCACCCGCCTGCTGGCGCTGCACGATGAAGCCCACGGCGCCGTACAAGGCGGGCAACCGGCTGGTGATTTCGTATTGGGCAGCATGTACAGCACCGCCGCGGTTCATTTGCCGAAGCTGCTGGCGCGCTATCACAAGACTTACCCCATGGTGAATCTGCAGGTGCAGTCGGCGCCCAGCGGGGAGTTGCTGGAAGGGCTGATTACCGGGCGCCTGGACGCAGCCTTCGTCGACGGCCCGCTGACCATCGCCACCCTGGATGGCGTACCGCTGTGCGAAGAGCGCCTGGTGCTGATTTGCGAGGCCGATCATCCGCCGGTGCGTGGCCCCCAGGATGTGGCGGGCCGTGCAGTGTTCACGTTCCGGCGCAGTTGCGCCTACCGCACGCGCCTGGAAACCTGGTTTTCCCATGAGCGTGTGGCGATGGGGCGGGCGATCGAGATCGAGTCCTACCAAGGCATGCTCGCCTGCGTGGTCGCAGGTTCCGGCGTGGCGTTGATGTCTGAGTCCATGCTCGCAAGCCTGCCCGGCAAGGACAGCGTGTCCGTTCATCCGCTGACTGGGCCTTTTGCCACTGCGACCACCTGGCTGATGTGGCGAAAGGGCATGCTCGGCGCTAACCTCAATGCATGGATCGACCTGCAGCAAGACGGCAACCCGCGATGCGTGCAAGACACACGTGCCATTGCTTGAACGATCCGTCAGGATTCGGATCAATTCAGTAATAGTTCGTTGTGGTTTCCTTCAAGCATTACCTAGGACTTAGGGCTACTATCACTGTAGGAAACGGCGACAGTACTCACGCCGGCCAGCACTACCCTCAAAGGGGGCAATCATGAAAGAGAAAATCCAAAACTGGCTCCACGACCTCGGCGTTGCATTGGGCTTGATCGAGCCTCCGCTGCAACCGGTGCCGATTCGCACGGATGACGAGCAACGTCGGCCACGTCGCCGCTAATCACGCGGTCTAAAAAATGTGGGAGCGGGCTTGCTCGCGAATAGGGTGTATCAGCCAAAATAAGGTTGAATGACACACCGCTTTCGCGAGCAAGCCCGCTCCCACAGTTGTTTTGCACCAGGCGAAAAAAACGGGCGCGACCTCCGACGTCGCGCCCGCTGAAAAAAATATCCCCGCCCTTGTTATAGCTCAAACCACCGCAGCCGCCACCTTTGCCGGCCGACGCGACAGCAGGCTCACTAGCACAAAGCTCACCAGCGCCACCGCCAGGCTGTAGTAGATCGGCGTATTTGCATCCAACCCATCCTTGAACATAAACACCAGCGCGGTCACAAAGCCCAGGCTCATGGACGTGATTGCGCCCGAGGTGGTCGCGCGCTTCCAGAAGATCGCGCCGATCAAGGGCACCAACATACCGCCCACCAACAGGTTATAGGCCAGGGTCAGGGCGCTGATCACATCGTTCACCACCAATGCGATACCCAGCACGGCAACGCCGGTCAACAGGGTAAACAGGCGGTTGATGCGCAGGCTCGACGCCTTGCCGCCGCGCAGGCGGGGCAGCAGGTCTTCGGTCAATACGGTGGAGGCGGCGAGCAGGCCGGCGCTGGCGGTGGACATCATGGCGGCCAGCGCGGCGGCGATGACCAGGCCGCGAATGCCGTCCGGCAGCGAAGCTTTGACGATCGCGGCGAAGGCATTGTTGACGTTGTCCAGGTCCGGGATCAGCACATGGGCAGCCATGCCGATCAGCGCACAGGCCAGGCCGTACAGGATGCAATAGAAGCCGGCAAAAGTGCCTGCGTACTGGGCGACCTTTTCGTCACGGGCGGTGAAGACCCGTTGCCAGATATCCTGGCCGATCAGGATGCCGAAGAAGTAGATCATGAAGTAGGTGATGATCGTGTCCCAGCCGATAGCGGTGAAGCTGAAGCTCGACGCCGGCAGTTTGGCCACCAGTTCATCCCAGCCACCGACGCGGTACAGGCAGATCGGCAACAGTATGAACATCAGGCCGACGGTCTTGATCACGAATTGCACAATATCGGTGAGGGTCAGCGACCACATGCCACCGATGGTCGAATACACCACCACCACGCCGCCGCCCACCAGTACCGACATCCAGAACGGCAGGTCGAACAGCACTTGCAGCACGGTGCCGATGGCCAGGATCGAGGTCACGCCGATCATCAGGGCGTAGGCCAGCATGATCACCGCGCTGGCCTGGCGGGCCATGGGGTTGTAGCGTTTTTCCAGGACCTGGGTGACGGTGAAGATTTTCAGCTTCAACAGGGGCTTGGCCAGGAACAGGTTCAGGGCAATGATGCCCGCGCCGAGCGCGGCGCACAGCCAGAAACCCGAAATACCATGCACATATCCCAGGCGCACGGTGCCGACGGTGGAGGCACCGCCCAGCACCGTGGCGGCCATGGTGCCCATGTACAGCGATGGGCCGAGGTTGCGGCCGGCGACCAGGTAGTCTTCGTGGGTCTTGGCGCGACGCATGCCGTAGTAGCCGAGCACCAGCATGCCGGCGGCGTAGATGAGTACGACGAATAAATCCAAAGCCATGACGGCGGTTCTCCGATTATATTTTTTATGGGCGATCAGGCGGCAGCTGGCTCGGTAAACACGCGAGCGAAAGTCAGGTACATCGTTGTCGGGGATCTGTGCGACCCCCTTGGTTGTGAGTGTGAAGACGCGGTTTTTTTTGTTCTCAGCGCGTTCGCCTTATCAGCGATGCGCGACGCCAGGCAGTATGCAGAGCATCTCGTACAGCAAGTTGGCGCCCAGCAACGAGGTATTGCCGGTGGTGTCGTAAGGCGGCGAAACTTCTACCAGGTCGCAACCAATCAGATCGAGGCCCTGGCAGCCACGGATGATTTCGATGGCCTGGATGGTGGTCAGCCCGCCGATTTCCGGGGTGCCGGTGCCGGGTGCCCAGGCGGGGTCGATGCCGTCGATGTCGAAGCTCAGGTACACCGGGCCGCCGCCGACTTTTTCTCGCACTTCGGCCATCAGCGGCGCGAGGGAGTGATGCCAGCATTCTTCGGCCTGGACCACGCGGAAGCCTTGCTTGCGGCTCCAGTTGAAGTCTTCGGCGGTGTACCCCTGGGCGCGCAGGCCGATCTGCACCACGCGGTCGCAATCGAGCAAGCCTTCTTCCACGGCGCGGCGGAAGGTGGTGCCGTGGGCAATTTTCTCGCCGAACATATGGTCGTTGACGTCGGCGTGGGCATCGATGTGCACCAGCCCGACCTTGCCATGTTTTTTGTGGATCGCCCGCAGGATCGGCAGGGTGATGGTGTGGTCGCCACCCAGGGTCAGGGGGATGGCGTCGTGCTCGAGGATCTCGTCGTAGGCCTCTTCGATGATGCGCACCGCGTCGAGCAGGTTAAAGGTATTGATCGCCACGTCGCCGATATCGGCCACCGACAGTGAGTCGAACGGTGCGGCGCCGGTGGCCATGTTGTAGGGACGGATCATCACCGACTCGGCGCGGATTTCCCGTGGGCCGAAGCGCGTACCGGCGCGCAGCGAGGTGCCGATATCCAGAGGCACGCCGACGAAGGCGGCGTCCAGGCCCTTGGCGGTTTGCAGGTGGGGAAGACGCATCATGGTGGCGATGCCGGCGAAGCGCGGCATTTCGTTGCCGCCCAGTGGTTGGTGGAAAATCTTGTCCACGGGATTGCCTCATCGTTGTTTTGTTTATTGATGGCCGATTCTGCGAAAAGCCTGGCTTAGGAAGAATCGGCAGAGGCAAATACTTAGTTCAGATTTTTCTAAACTAAAGCCTGAGTTAAACTCCCTGATCCCTGTAGGAGCGAGCTTGCTCGCGAAAAACGTCAACGATGATGCGCAGCCCTAGAATGTACGCGGCGTCCTCAGGTTTTTCGCGAGCAAGCTCGCTCCTACAGTTGATCGTTCCCACGCTCTGCGTGGGGATGCATCCTGTGATGCTCTGCGTCACGCTTCATTGGAGCCCCCATGGCCAACGCCTTGCCCGACCTGAAACTCCTGCGCATCTTCGTCAGCGTCGTGCGCCACCAAGGGTTTGCCAACGCCCAGCACGAACTCAACCTGTCGACGTCGGCCATCAGCACCTACATGAGCCAACTCGAGTCAGCCTTGGGCCTGGTGCTGTGCCATCGTGGCCGTGGCGGCTTCAGCCTGACCAGCAAGGGCGAGCTGTTTCATCAGGAAACCCTGCGCCTGTTGGGCGAACTCGAAGGTTTCGAGCAGTACGCCGCCGCGTTGAAAGGCGAATTGCGCGGCACCCTCAAGCTCGGAGTGCTCGACTCCACCGTCAGCGACAAGGCCTTGCCGTTCGCCGAAGTGATTGGCGCCTACAGCCTGGAGCACCCGGCAGTGCATTTGCACCTGTCGGTGATGAGCCCCTACGAATTGCAACTGGGGGTGCAGGACAACCGCCTGGACCTGGCCATCGGTGCGTTTTCCAACCGCATGAGCGGGCTGGTCTACATGCCGCTGTACCGCGAACAGCACTGGTTGTATTGCAGCACCCGGCACCCATTGTTCAACGAGCGGCGCATCCCGGAACAAGTGATCACCCAGCAACGCATGGTCGGGCGGGGTTACTGGAGCCAGGCGGAGTTGGCGCGCCACGGCTTCAAGCACAGCGCTGCCACGGTGGAAAGTATGGAGGCGCAACTGATTCTGGTGCTGTCGGGCGCTTATATTGGCTACCTGCCCGAACACTACGCCCGGGCCTGGGCTGACAAGGGCGATCTGCGCGTTTTGCTGCCGGCGACCTTCGGCTACCAGGCGCCGTTTTCGCTGATCATGCGCCGTGGCCGCAGCCGCGAGCCACTGATCCAGACCTTCCGCGATTTGCTCAAGACCCAGCTCAACCAGGCCTGAAAACACCATGTCCCGACCCCATTGCCCGCGCTGCCTGCGCCCGACCACGCACTGCCTTTGTGCGCTGATCCCCCACCTTGACAGCCGCACTCGTGTGTTGGTGTTGCAGCACCCGAGCGAGGTCGGCCATGCGCTCAATACTGCACGGTTGGCGGCGTTGGGCCTGAACAACGCGCAGTTGGTGGTGGGGGAGGTGTTTGATGACCTTGCGACGCTATTGAACCAGCCTGGCTATCGGCCACGCCTGTTGTTTCCGGCGGATGATGCCGAGCCGCTGCACGCCTACGCACCTGACGATCAGCCACTGCTGTTGGTGGTTCCCGATGGCACCTGGCGCAAGGCGCGCAAACTGCTGCACCTCAACCCTTTGCTGGCGGCATTGCCCCGGGTGACATTGGCCGAAGGCGGCGTTTCCCGCTATCGCTTACGCAAGGCGCCGGGGCCTGGCGCTTTGTCGACGGTCGAAGCGATCACGCAAGCGTTGCAGGTATTGGAAGCGCCGACGTCGTTTGAGCCACTGCTCAAACCTTTTGAAGCGCTGATCGAAGGGCAGATTGCTGCGATGGGCGATGAAGTATTCCAGCGCAACCATGGCGACCCGACATAAACCCGGCTTATGCCTTTAAGCCATAAGCACCACACTTTGCGTGATATGGCCCGCCGGCCTTTCCCGGTATGATGTGCGCCCCGCAGTCTGGATTGCGAATACGCCATGACCTTGCAGTACCCAACAATCGCCGATTGTGTCGGCAACACGCCCCTGGTCCGCTTGCAACGCATGGCGGGTGAAACCAGCAATACCTTGTTGCTCAAACTCGAGGGCAACAACCCGGCCGGCTCGGTCAAAGACCGCCCGGCGCTGTCGATGATCGCCCGCGCCGAGTTGCGTGGGCAGATCCAACCCGGTGACACCCTGATCGAAGCCACCTCGGGTAACACCGGGATCGCCCTGGCCATGGCCGCAGCGATCAAGGGTTACAAGATGGTCCTGATCATGCCCGACAACGGCAGCGCCGAGCGCAAGGCGGCGATGACCGCCTATGGCGCCCAGCTGATCCTGGTGACCCAGGAAGAAGGCATGGAAGGTGCGCGCGATCTTGCCGAGCGCATGGCCGCCGAAGGCCGTGGCGTGGTGCTCGATCAGTTCGCCAACGGCGACAACCCCGAGGCGCACTACACCAGCACCGGCCCGGAGATCTGGCGCCAGACCCAGGGCACCATCACCCACTTCGTCAGCTCCATGGGCACCACCGGTACCATCATGGGCAACTCGCGCTACCTCAAGGAGCAGAACCCGGCGATCCAGATTGTCGGCCTGCAACCGATGGAAGGCGCGGCCATCCCGGGTATTCGCCGCTGGCCCGAAGAGTATTTGCCGAAGATCTACAACGCCACGCGGGTAGACCGCATCATCGACATGGCCCAGCGCGAAGCCGAAGACACCACGCGCCGCCTGGCCCGTGAAGAGGGCATCTTTTGCGGCGTGTCCTCCGGTGGCGCCGTGGCCGGTATGTTGCGCCTGTCCAAAGAAGTGGAAAACGCGGTGATCGTCGCGATCATCTGTGACCGAGGCGACCGTTACCTGTCGACCGGCATTTTCGACGAACCCAACTGATGGCCAAGCACGAGAGAGGCCTGCGCTTCCAACCGACGGGCGGCAGCCGGGCCCCACAGATACCTGTGGGCAAGAAACAGCGCCTGACCATCGAGCGCCTGGCCAATGATGGCCGTGGCATTGTGTTCTTTGAAGGCCGCACCTGGTTTGTGAACGGTGCGTTGGCCGGCGAAGAGGTGGAAGCACGGGTGTTGGGCGCCCATGGCAAAGTGGTCGAGGCGCGCACCGAGCGGGTGTTCCAGGCCAGCGAGTTGCGTCGCCCGGCACCCTGCGCCCATGTTGGCCGCTGCGGCGGTTGCAGCGTGCAGCACCTGCCCCATGAAGAACAACTTGCCCTGAAACAGCGCATGCTTGCCGAGCAATTGTCCCGGGTGGCCGGTGTCGAGCCACAGGAGTGGGCAGCGCCGTTGAGCGGGCCGGAGTTCGGTTATCGGCGCCGCGCCCGTGTGGCCGTACGTTGGGACGCCAAGGCAAAGAAACTCGAAGTGGGTTTTCGCGCCGTGGCCAGCCAGGACATCGTCGCAATCGATGATTGCCCGGTGCTGGTACAGGCCTTGCAACCGATCATGCAGCGTTTGCCAACGATGCTGCGTCGCTTGAGCAAACCGCAGGCGTTGGGGCATGTCGAGTTGTTCAGCGGTTCGTCCATCGCCGTGTTGCTGCGGCATATGGCGCCGTTGTCCGAGGCTGACCTGCAGATCCTCAAGGAATTCTGCACCTTCCATGACGCCCAATTGTGGCTGCACGGGGAAGGGCAGCCGGAGCCCGTCGAGCCGGGTCAGGCCTTGGGCTTCCGTTTGGAGGCGTGGGATCTGGAGCTGGCGTACCGGCCGGGCGACTTTGTGCAGGTCAACGCCGGGGTCAACCAGGCGATGGTCGCCCAAGCGCTGCAATGGCTGGCGCCACAAGCCGACGAACGGGTACTGGACCTGTTTTGCGGCCTGGGCAACTTCGCCCTGCCACTGGCTCGCCACGTACGCGAAGTGGTGGCGGTGGAGGGCGTACAGGCCATGGTGGACCGTGCGGCCCTCAATGCCGTCAGCAACCATTTGCATAACGCACAGTTTTTTCAGGCCGATTTGTCCCAGCCTTTGACCGACGCAGAATGGGCCAAACAGGGCTTTTCTGCGGTACTCTTGGACCCACCCCGCGATGGTGCCCTGGAGGTTGTGCGCAAACTTGCAGCCTTGGGGGCCAAGCGCCTGGTGTATGTGTCCTGCAACCCAGCCACGCTGGCGCGGGACACGGTTGAGTTGGTCAAGCAAGGCTACCGGCTAAAGCGTGCCGGGATCCTCGACATGTTTCCGCAGACCGCGCATGTCGAGGCCATGGCGTTATTTGAAGCGGGCTAGGATGCCCGTTTAATCCGACTGGCCTGCGTTCTCCAGGGCCTGAACACTGCCACGGAGCTCGCAGTAAAGTCGGCGATGATTTTGGCGCATCGAAGGTGCGTCGTAGGGAAGGTAAGCAAGATGGTACAGGTGAGAGCACACCAGCCGATCAACACCGACGGCAGTATCAATCTCGAGGCATGGCTGGATCATGCCGTCAGTGTCGACCCGGCACTGGACCGTGAAGCCTTGAAAGCAGCCTGCGAGTTCGCTCGTGAGTCTGAACAGCAAGACAATGCGGCCAAGAACCTGTGGGCCGAAGGCACTTCAAGTTTTCGCACTGGCCTGGAAATCGCCGAGATCCTCGCCGATCTCAAGTTGGACCAGGATTCGCTGATCGCCGCCGTGCTCTATCGCGGCGTGCGCGAAGGGCACATTGCGTTGCCTCTGGTCAGCCAGCGTTTCGGCGCGGTGGTGGCCAAGCTGATCGACGGCGTGCTGCGCATGGCCGCCATCAGTGCCAGCCTCAGCCCGCGTCAGTCCATGGTGCTGGGCACCCAGGGCCAGGTAGAAAACCTGCGCAAAATGCTGGTAGCGATGGTCGACGATGTGCGCGTCGCGCTGATCAAGCTGGCCGAGCGTACCTGCGCGATCCGTGCGGTGAAGACCGCCGATGATGAAAAGCGCAACCGTGTGGCCCGCGAAGTCTTCGACATCTACGCGCCACTGGCCCATCGCCTGGGCATCGGCCATATCAAGTGGGAGCTGGAGGATTTGTCCTTTCGCTACCTTGAGCCCGACCAATACAAACAGATCGCCACGTTGCTGCACGAGCGGCGCCTGGATCGCGAGCGCTTTATCAGCGACGTGATGGGCCAGTTGCGTTCGGAGTTGCAGGCTACCGGCGTGGACGCCGATATCAGCGGCCGCGCCAAGCACATCTATTCCATCTGGCGCAAAATGCAGCGCAAGGGCTTGGCCTTCAGCCAGATCTACGACGTGCGTGCGGTGCGCGTGCTGGTGCCGGAAATGCGCGACTGCTACACCGCGCTGGGTATCGTCCACACGCTGTGGCGGCACATTCCCAAGGAATTCGACGACTACATCGCCAACCCCAAGGAAAACGGCTATCGCTCGCTGCACACGGCGGTAATCGGCCCTGAAGGCAAGGTGCTGGAAGTGCAGATCCGCACCCACGCCATGCACGAAGAAGCCGAGCTGGGGGTGTGTGCGCACTGGCGCTACAAGGGCACCGACGTCAAGGCCGGGTCCAACCAGTACGAAGAGAAAATTTCCTGGCTGCGCCAAGTGCTGGAATGGCACGAGGAGCTCGGCGACATCGGCGGCCTGGCCGAACAACTGCGGGTGGATATCGAGCCGGACCGGGTCTATATCTTCACGCCTGACGGCCACGCCATCGACTTGCCCAAGGGCGCCACGCCGCTGGACTTCGCCTACCGCGTGCACACCGAAATCGGGCATAACTGCCGCGGCGCCAAGATCAACGGGCGCATCGTGCCGCTCAACTACAGCCTGCAAACCGGTGAACAGGTCGAGATCATCACCAGCAAGCACGGCACGCCGAGCCGCGACTGGCTGAACCCGAACCTGGGCTACATCACCACCTCGCGGGCGCGGGCGAAGATCGTCCACTGGTTCAAGCTGCAGGCACGTGACCAGAACGTCGCCGCTGGCAAGACCTTGCTTGAACGCGAACTGGCGCGCCTGGGCCTGCCTCAGGTGGACTTCGACAAGCTGGCCGAAAAGGCCAACATGAAGATCGCCGAAGACATGTTCGCCGCCCTCGGCGCGGGCGACCTGCGCCTGGCGCAACTGGTCAACCTGGCCCAGCAACTGGTCGAGCCGGAGCGCGGCAACGAACAGCTGGAGCTGATCCCGCGCAAAGCCACTGGCTACAAGCCGGGCAAGCGTGGCGATATCCAGATCCAGGGCGTGGGCAACCTGATGACGCAAATGGCCGGCTGCTGCCAGCCGTTGCCGGGCGACGCCATTGTCGGCTACATCACCCAGGGCCGTGGCGTGAGCATTCACCGCCAGGATTGCGCCTCGGTGCTGCAACTGGGCGGGCGCGAACCGGAGCGGATCATCCAGGTCAGCTGGGGTCCGGTGCCGGTGCTCACTTACCCTGTCGACATCATCATCCGTGCCTACGACCGTTCCGGCTTGCTGCGTGACGTCTCGCAAGTGCTGCTCAACGAGCGGATCAACGTGCTGGCGGTCAACACCCGTTCGAACAAGGAAGACAACACTGCATTGATGTCCCTGACCATCGAGATTCCGGGGCTGGACGCACTGGGACGGTTGCTGGGGCGGATTTCCCAGTTGCCGAACATCATCGAAACCCGGCGCAACCGCACCCCATGATTAGCAGGATGACAGCCGACTGACATGTGGAGTTGTTTTCTGTGGGAACTGGCTTGCCTGCGATAGCATCACCTCGGTTTAACTGAAGCACCGAGTCGCAAGCATCGCAGGCAAGCCAGCTCCCACATTGGATTTTCAGCGGAAAGAGATACGATGTATTCACTCGAAGACCTGCTGCACCTGATGAGCCGCCTGCGCGACCCGCAGTACGGCTGCCCGTGGGACATCAAGCAAACCTACGCGACCATCGTCCCGCACACGCTGGAGGAGGCCTATGAAGTGGCCGACGCCATCGAGCGCGGCGACTTTGACCATCTGCAAGGCGAACTGGGCGATCTGCTGTTCCAGGTGGTGTATTACAGCCAACTGGCCCGGGAAGAAGGGCGCTTCGAATTTGCCGGCGTGATCGACAGCATCACTCGTAAGTTGATTCGCCGGCATCCTCACGTGTTCCCAACCGGCGACCTGTACGCACCGCTGGATATCCCGCAGTTGAGCGAAGAACGGGTCAAGGAGCGCTGGGAGCAGATCAAAGCTGAGGAGCGCGCAGAAAAGTCCGACGTTCCCGAGCAACTCTCCCTACTCGATGATGTGCCCACCGCCTTACCCTCGTTGTCCCGTGCGGCCAAATTGCAAAAGCGCGCCAGCCAGGTTGGTTTCGACTGGCCTTCCGCGTTGCCGGTGGTGGACAACGTGCGCGAAGAGTTGGACGAAGTGCTCGAAGCCATGGCCGATAACGATGCGGCGGCCATCGCCGATGAAGTCGGCGACCTGCTGTTTGCCGCGGTCAACCTGGCCCGTCACCTCAAGGTCGACCCGGAAACTGCCTTGCGCGGTGCCAATGCCAAGTTCGAACGACGTTTCCGATTTATCGAACAGGCATTGCGCGATACACACCAACCCATAGAAGATTGCACCCTCGAAGAGTTGGACGCCCTCTGGGGTGAAGCCAAACGTCAGGAAAAGAATGTGTCCAGCTGCGGTTGAGCAGTTGCCTAAGTGAGTAAGCACCATGAGCCTTTCCCTTCGCGACCAGTTGCTCAAAGCAGGTCTGGTCAACCAAAAGCAGGCCAAGCAGGTCGGCAAAGAGAAACAGAAACAGCAGCGCCTGGTCCACAAGGGCCAGGCCGAAGTCGATGATACCCAGGCGCGCCTGGCTGCTGAGGCACACGCCGAGAAGGTCAAGCGTGACCAGGAGCTGAACCGTCAGCAGCAGGAAAAAGCCGAAGCCAAGGCGCGTACCGCCCAGGTCAAGCAACTGATCGAGACCTCGCGCCTGCCCAAGCTGACCACCGAGGACTACTACAACTTCGTGGATGACAAGAAGGTCAAGCGCCTGTCGGTCAACACGCTGATGCGCAACAAGCTGAGCAACGGCTCCCTGGCTATCGTGCACCACGGCGGCGGCTACGAGGTGATCCCGCGGGAAGCGGCGCTTAAAATCCAGGAGCGCGCTCCGGAGCGTATCGTGCAGCTCAACATCCTCACCGAAAGCCAGGTGCCGGACGAGGATGATCCGTACGCCGCTTACCAGATCCCTGATGATCTGATGTGGTAAGCCGCTGGAAATGACAAACCCCGCCAAAAGGCGGGGTTTGTGTTTTAAGCGTGCAGCACCAACCGGTTACCAATCCACTGCGTAACTCAGGCTGAAGGTACGACCCTCGGCATTCGGGTACGGTGCGCGGGCGTTGGCCTGGGCGAACATGTTCTGGTAGTTGCGGTTGGTGAGGTTGTATACCGCCCCTTCGAGGCGGCCTACCGGTAGCCTTACCGAGCCCAGCAGGTCGACCAGGGTGTAGCCCTGGATATCGCGACCGTTGTTGTCCTTGGCCGCAGCGTCATAATTGGCCAGGCGCATACCCTGCAAGCGCAGGCTGTAGTCGTCACGCTCATAGCCGACAAAGGCTGTGGTCTTGGCGGGGGAGATGCGGGTGGCAGGCAGGTCGATCCACTTGCCGTTCTGCTGGGTCTCGCCTTTGGCGTAAGCGTAAGTACCGCCGACGGACCATTGGTCGCTGATGTTATAGGTCAGGCCGGTTTCGACGCCACGCACGCGTTCTTTCTGATTGATCAGGCGCAGCACACGATCATTGGCATCATAGAACTGCGTGACATCCGAGGTGTTTTCGTACGCGGTGACACTGGCCTGCCACTTGTCCCAGTCGCCACGCCAGCCCAGCTCGTAGCTATCGACTTTCAAGGCCTGGGCATTGAGGTCCTGGATATCGTATTTGCTGTTCACGTCACGCAGGAAGCGCTGGATATCCGGTAGGGAAAAGCCCTGGCTGAAGTTGACGAACACATCCTGGTTGTCGGTCAGGTGGTACACCGCACCGAGGTTATACAGCGTGTCATCGTATTTGAGCGTGCCACCGGGCAGTGTCGCGCGGTTGCCGGTCTGGACGATTTCGCCATACGCGATGCTGTCGGAGACTTTACTCTCAATCCATTCGCGACGTACGCCACCGCGCAAGGTCCAGTTGTCGATGTCGTAGGAGAGC
This sequence comes from Pseudomonas sp. PA-7-1E, assembly GCF_021605325.1. Lineage (NCBI taxonomy): Bacteria > Pseudomonadati > Pseudomonadota > Gammaproteobacteria > Pseudomonadales > Pseudomonadaceae > Pseudomonas > Pseudomonas sp. PA-7-1E. Next base: position 7,636 of record NZ_WKFA01000041.1, on the reverse strand, counting down.
TGGCCAAAGATGGCTTTGGTGGTGGTCTCGATATCTGGACCCAGTTCGAACGTGGTACCGGTTTTCGTGTAGGTCAGGCCATTGACCCGGTATTGGTCGCCACGCTGGCGTGAGGTTTCATGGTCGTAGTCCGCGCCCCATACCAGGTTGCCCGTTGCCGGGCCGATGTCCGGCATCTGGGTCTCGATCGCCGCACGCAGGCCGTAGACGTCCTGCACGCTGTTGTTATCTGACACGCCTGCCCGGCCTCGGGACAGGTCTGGAAAGAATAGGGCGTCGGCCCGCCGCCAGTAGCTTTCGATCTGCAGGCCCTGGCCGTAGAAATCCTTGTCGGCGTAGTTGAGGTTGACCGCCTGGTTGTGGGTGTAGGGTTGGTCGCCCAGGTCCAGGCCTTTTACGGCGACTGCGTTGCTGGTGATGCGGGGGTTCTTGGTGTAGCGGGTGTCTTGTTCGTCCTTGTAGTCTTGCAGCGACAGGCTGATCTTCTTGTCGTCATCAAGCTCATAGCCGAAGCGACCTTGCAGGTCGTAGGTATCGGTGTCCATGTTGCTGCCCTGGGACGTGTCCTGGGGAATGCGCTTGCCATTACCGTCGAACTGATCGTTGCGCTGCACGGTGTTGCCCGAGAGGTACCAGTCCACCGGGCCTTTGCGCCCGGTGGCGCTTTGGAACGCCTGGTAAGCGAACCCCTTGTGGCTGAGGTTGTTGCCGGCGGTCATGCCGATCTTGCTGCTGAACGCCAGGTCTTCACCTTGGTTGCGTTTGGTGATGATGTTGATGATGCCGCCCGATGCGCCTGCGCCGTAGACGCTGCTGGCGCCGGAGATCACTTCGATACGCTCGATGCTTTCCGGTGCCACGCTGTTGAGCTGGCGGAAGTTATCGCGCGTGGCGTTTTGCGAAACCCCGTCGATCAGGATCAGGGTATTGCGCCCGCGAAGCGTCTGGCCGAAGTTGCTCATGCCGCCGCTGGAAGGGGCAATGCCAGGCACCAGTTGGCCGAGGATATCTGCAACCCGACGTCCTGCCCCGGTCTGCTGGCGGATTTGCGCTTCATTGATCACCTGCACTGAGCCTGGAATCTGCGCAATGCTGGTTTCGCTGCGCGTGGCCGATACCACTGTCGCCTGCAGTTGCAGACTGGTCGGGGCTGCCTGTGTCTGCTCTGTCTGATCGGCCCAGGCAGGGGCACTTATTGACCCAAGAAGTGGCAGCAGTACTGCCCATTGCGATGTGTTCATGATCATGTCTCAGAGTTATTAGAAGTATTGACAGAAAAATCGGATGTCTCAGGCGCTCGCGCAAACGAACGGATGGCGCGGATACTCACGGCGGCCAAGGCATAGGTCAGTGCGACCAGCCAGAAGCTGTGTGCCAGGCCTACCCACCCCATGCCGATACCGCCCAACAATGCGCCGCACAGCGCACCAGCTTTCGCGGCGCTGTTGCCCATGCCCAGGGCAAAACCCTGCTGGCTGTGCGCTACGGTAGTGGCGATCAGTGTGTAGGCCACGGGCAACAAAGCCCCCTGCCACACGCCCCACAGCAGCCTGCTGGCGATGAACCCCAACCACTCACTGGCCAGCGCCGTGCAGGCCAGCGTGAGCGCGCAGGCCCAGGTGACCCACTCGATGATGCGCAGCGTATGGGCTGGCTGATGTCGATCGAACAGGCGGCCCCACAACGGCGCGGACAGTGCCAGGGTCAAGGCACTGGCGCCATAGCTGGCGCCGATCAGCCACGCGGGCGCGTGCAAAACCTGGGCGACATATAAGGCGTAAAACGGTTGCGGCATCATCCTGGCTGCCTGGATCAATACGATGATCCCCAGCATCGCGCCAATCCAGCCTCTGGGGAGTGCGGCAGGCTTGGACGTGCGGGCAGGTCTCGATCGTGGTGAGTCGCTGGGTAAAAACGCGCTGATTATCGCGCACAACAGGCAGACGACGGTGGCGCTGTAGCACAGCAATGCGAAACCGGATATGTCCATGAGCCAGCCGCCCAATACCGGTCCGGCCAGGGAGCCTACAGCGGTGGCTGATTGCAGCCTGGCAAGAATGTGCCCGCGCCCACCCTCGCCGCAGCAGGCCAGTGCGTAGGCTTGGGCCGCTGCAATGAAGCCGGCCAACGCACCTTGCACCACGCGGATGACCACCAGCCACCACGGATCAGGCGTTATCGCAGCCAGCGCCTGGCACACCGCCAGTGCCAGCAATGCGCGGATGATCATGGGCTTATGGCCGGTACGGTCGCCCAGCTTCCCCCACATGGGTGTGAGAATCATCGCTGCCATCATCGGCCCGGCATACACCAGCGAAGACAGCAGGCCGGTGTACTGGGCATTTGCAGTGCCCAGCAACTTCTGGATTTGCAGCGGCCAGAACGGGCCGCTCATTTCCATCGCCCCCATCGACACCAACTGAATCACCACCAGCAGCCGCAGCGCTGTGTTGTTAGTCGGCATTGGCGGCCGCGCTCAACGGGTTAGGCAACCGCCCGACGATATCGGCATGACTCTCCAGCAGGCGCATGCGCATGAACGACTTGGCCGGCCATGCTTGCTCCAGCAGTGCTTCGCGCTCGGTGGCCCAGCGCTGCGGATCAACCTGCGAGCGCATGTCGTCAAAACACTGGCTGACCTGAGCTGACAGTTCATTCCAGAGCAGCGCCTGGGGGATGTCGAAGTGGCGCGCGGCAAGCAGGATGAGCTCGCCCAGATGGCACATGAAAACGGTGTGCAGCAGCTTGTCCCTTACGAAACCTGCGTCGTCGTACAGCGTCATCTTCGGGTCGTGCAGTTCAATGTCCAGGCCGTGGGCGTGCAAGGTTTTGCGGTCGATACGGATATCGCCGAAATCGCGTAACAGCAGGCGGCTCAATTGCCCGTCTGCGGCCATGACCATAAAAGAGTTCTGCTGATGGGCCTCGAATGCAACGCCGTAGCGCAAATACATGCCCAGCAGCGCCGGCACACTGATCGCCGCGTACTCATGGAAGAAGGCGAGCATGGCCGCCGCGTCATCCTTGCCTTGGCTCAGGCGCACCCATTGGCGCAGCAGCGGCTGGCCGTGTTGATCAATGGCAAACAGGCTGCCCACCGGCACGGCCATTTCCCCGGGCTGGAGCTGGCTATGGGGATTGTCGCGATAGAGCACCGCCAGGTGGCGGGAGTGCTCGTCATTGGCCAGCTGTGGCTTGAAATGCACACCGATACGCTCGGGAACGATGCTGAGGATTTTCTGAATCGCAGGCTCGCGCTCCAGGATGGCCAGCAGCAAATGGCTGATCCGTGGGCCCATGCGCGCTGAGCGCGGTGAGACGGTGCGCTGCACGCTGGTCAGTCGCAGCGACACGGGCAGTTTGACCATAGGCGCATCGCAACGCCCTTCAGGCAACACGGTTCTGAATGACATGGTGGGGTGGGCGGTAAACGCGACGATATCGGTCAGCACCAGCAGTTTGTCGCCGATTTCGTTGGCGAACAGTTGGGGCAGTTCCTGGCGTGCCTGCCAGGGGTGGGCGGGCAATGGCAGATAATCGCCTGCCTGAAGGCCCTGTGCTTGCAGGACTGCGGTCAATTGCTGTGCCGCTTGCGGGAAGTGCTCGCTCCACCACTGCCAGTAATCGGCGGTACCGGCCAACTTTTCGACATGGGCAAATTGGCGATGCAGCGCGCACAGCAGCACCGGGAAGCGTGCTTCGAACTCTGGCGAATAGTCGATGACTTGCTCGGTATTCAGGCCCAGCTTGGTCTTGTAATTGGGATGCCATGGGTGACCCAGTGTTCCCCACTGTTCAAGCACGGAAGTCGGGTTGATAACGCTCGGGCTGTTTTTGAGATGACTCAGCAGATTGTCTTGATGCTCCGGGCCCAGGGATGCATGCAGCTTGAGCGTCCATTGCTCATGGAAGGCCAGGCACAAGGTGTCGTTGATGAAGCTGTCGTCGATCTCTACGTTGAGGCGGTTTAGCACTTCCCGGTCGGCAGGCGACTCGAGGCTGGCGTTAAGCAACGTCAACAACTGTGATGGGAACTGGATTTTCTGTTCGGGCTGGCCTTCGCGCAACAGGATGACTTCGCCACGCAGGTCCCAGCTTGCCATGCGGCCAGGGTGCAAATGTTCGAAACGCAATCGGGCCTGGCAAGCCAGTGTCAGCGAGCAATGGCCATGTTCGTCATAAAGGAGAGTGCTGGGGTCCAGCAGGCTTTCACGAAACAATGCTTGGATCAGGCGTTGGAAGCTACGTTCGGCGGCAGGTGCCAGCGTATTGATCAGGGCTTCGAGGGTGACGTGGCTGGTCTGAAATTGCGCAGTGGCAAGTGCTTCGCTCCAGCGTTCCAGTAACGCATTTTCTGGCTTCCTGCTATTTCCGTGCATCAAATTGATTCCCTGATCGTCAGCCTGAATGAAAGGCGCACGAATGATATCGAGAATCATTATTTGTGTGTACTTTTGTTACATTAATTTACGGCGATGATGCTTCGGGCATGGGTGGCCGGAATCAACGTAAAGGTGGCGTCTCTTAACAAAAAAACCGCGCTCCAAAGGCGCGGTTTCTTGTAGACGGCCCGGCTGCGTGGGCCGGGCGTCAACATGATTTCAGAGCTTCAGGAGCTTTTTGCCTGGCGTTGCAGTTCGAGAGTTTCGAGCTCGTTTTTATAATTGTTGGCGTCGCTCTCGTTGTGAAACATGCCGAACAATACGTCTTGCTGATGGACATCCCAGATGTGAATCCCGTGGCCTACTGCCTCATGGGACATATGTTCATCGTCGCGTTCAGTTACTTTTACAGTCATCTGCTTGCTCCAATCTCTGGTTGATCTGCGGCAAGTCGTCGCAGGGTTCTGTTATATGATTTGTTAGCTTGCTAAGTAAACCGATTTTGCGCGCAATAATTTATTGCGGGTAACGCAACAATGCTGCAGGCCTCGTAAACCGCGACATTGCGCCGCAGCTGCAGGGGATTTATGACAAAAGTTTCATGTTGGGGTCGGCCTGTTTATCGGGGTTGACCCTGCCGCCGCTATCGCAGGCAAGCCAGCTCCCACCGGGAAATGCATTCCAATGTGGGAGCTGGCCTACCTGCGAGTGGTAGTGGCTCCCCCTGAAATCCCAGGCAAAAAAAGCCCCGCATTCAGCGAGGCTCTTTTCCAGCACATCAGCGCAATCAGCTACCTTTAACGGCCTTACCGTCAACGGTGCCATCCTGCAGCATGATGTTGTATTCCTTGCCGTCAGTCTCGACCTGACGCAGGGCAACCAGAATGCCGCCCTGGTCCTTGGCAAACCACATCTGCGTGATGCGCTTGCTCTGCGACGGGTCGCGCACGCGCTCGACCTTGATCGCGTCGATCGAACCGACCTTGGTCTGGACCTTTTCCGAGCCGATCACGCGGAAGTCGTAGGTATCGGTATCAGTACCCTCAACCACGCGGTAGCTCATGCTCTTCTTGCCCGCGGCAACATCGCGTTGCAGAGCAAGTTGGTAGGTGGACTTGTCGAGCATGCCGCTTTCGAGCGTGACATTGACCGGGTCTTTGTTTTCAAAGCCGGTGACTTTCTTGGCGCTCTGGTCGAAGTCCAGGTTGATCTTCTTCGCCTTGCCCAGGCCGCCGCGTTCGAAGCTGTAGCTCTTGGGTTGCAGGGTGTCCTTGTCGAACAGGATCACACTGGTTTCGGTCAGGCTGGCAATCATCATCGAGGCCTTGAAATTCAAGGTCCAGGTACCGTCGCCATTCTTGCTCAGGCTGCGTTCAGCCGAACCGCTCATGGGCAGTTGTTTCCAGTCGGCGGTGTAGCTGACGGAGAAGGGGTGAAGGTCTGCCGCTTGTACGGCAGGCAAAGCGAACAGCGCAAAAGCGAAAAGCAGGGCGCGACGCATAAAATCTCCTAGGTTCGAATCAAGTGGCCGCTGGCCGCGAGTAACTGGCCGTCCAATAATGCACCCTGGTCGCCAAGAATCAACCGTCCTTCGGCAAACCAGCGAACAGCCAGCGGGTAAATCCTGTGTTCCTGGGTATGAACCCGTTGCGCAAGCGTCTGCGCCGAGTCGCCTGACTCTACCGGAACCACTGCCTGTACGACCAGAGGCCCGCCATCGAGTTCCTCGGTCACAAAGTGCACGCTGCAGCCATGTTCACGGTCGCCGGCGTCGAGAGCGCGCTGGTGGGTGTGCATGCCTTTGTACTTGGGCAGCAGGGAGGGGTGGATATTGAGCAGGCGCCCTTCGTAGTGCCGGACGAAATCTGCGCTGAGGATGCGCATGAAACCGGCAAGGACAACAAGTTTGGGGTTGAAGGCGTCGATCAGTTCGATCAAGGCGCTGTCGAAGGCCTCGCGACCTTCGAACGCCTTGTGATCCAGGGCGCGGGTGTCGATACCCGCGTCTCGGGCGCGTTGCAGACCGTAGGCGTCGCTGCGGTTGGAAATCACCGCAGCGATGCGCACCGGGCTGTCGCCGGTGCGCGTGCTGTCGATCAGGGCCTGCAAGTTACTGCCGGTGCCGGAAAGCAGCACCACGACATCACAGGTCTGGGGCATCAGTGAGCCTTGAGGTTCTTCAGTTCAACCTGGGCTGCGCCTTCGGCAGCAGTGGCGATCTGGCCAATGACCCAAGGTTGTTCGCCGGCTTCACGCAGCACGTTCAACGCGGTTTCAACGTGTTCCTGCGCGACGCAGATCACCATGCCTACGCCGCAGTTCAGCACGCGGTGCATTTCGGTTTCGTTGACGTTGCCTTTTTCCTGCAACCAATCGAAGACTGCCGGGCGCTGCCAGCTGGCCACGTCGACAATCGCCTGGGCGCCTTTTGGCAGGACGCGCGGGATGTTGTCCAGCAGGCCGCCACCGGTGATGTGGGCCATGGCCTTGACAGCGCCGGTGTCCTTGATCAGCTTGAGCAGTGGCTTGACGTAGATGCGGGTCGGCGCCATCAACAGGTCGGTCAGTGGCTTGCCGTCGAGCTGGATGTTCTCGATGTCGGCGCCGGACACTTCGATGATCTTGCGGATCAGCGAGTAGCCGTTGGAGTGCGGGCCGGACGATGGCAGGGCGAGCAGGGCGTCACCAGCAGCTACTTTGGAGCCGTCGATGATCTCGGCTTTTTCCACCACACCGACACAGAAGCCGGCCAGGTCGTAGTCTTCGCCTTCGTACATGCCTGGCATTTCAGCGGTTTCACCGCCGACCAGGGAGCAACCCGACAATTCGCAGCCGGCGCCGATGCCGGTTACGACCTGGGTCGCGGTCTCGACATTGAGCTTGCCGGTGGCGTAGTAGTCGAGGAAGAACAGCGGCTCGGCGCCGCACACCACCAGGTCGTTGACGCACATGGCGACAAGGTCGATGCCGATGCTGTCGTGCTTGTTCAGGTTCAGGGCCAGGCGCAGCTTGGTGCCCACGCCGTCGGTGCCGGACACCAATACAGGCTGCTTGTAGCCGGCCGGGATTTCGCAGAGGGCGCCAAAACCGCCCAGGCCACCCATGACTTCAGGGCGCGCAGTGCGCTTGGCGACGCTCTTGATGCGTTCGACCAATGCTTCACCGGCGTCGATGTCTACACCGGCGTCCTTGTAGCTCAGGGAGGGTTGCTTGCTCATGATCCAGGCCTTTAGGGGGGATTTCTGGGTAACGAC
>NZ_WKFA01000040.1:0-50892 GCF_021605325.1 Pseudomonas sp. PA-7-1E | reverse complement strand
CCGGTTGGGTGGCCGGATGGCCGTGGAATCAGTGGCCGGATGCGCGTGGAATGGGTGGCCGGATCACCGTGGAATCGGTGGTCAGATGCTCATGGAATGGGTGGCCAGATGACCGTGGAATCCGCAGCTCTAGTGCAGTACCTTCATGTGAAAACATTTTTCGTTCCTCGTCCTGAAGCCGTATGACCTAAAAAACAGTCACACCGAAATTGTTTGTAATAATTCAAACATTTTCAGGGTAGTCGGCAAATCCGCACGTGACAACCCCTGATCGACCCAGGACCCTTGATCTAGACGTGTCACTCGTCGAAAACACGCATAAATCACAGGCAATAAAAAACCCCGTAGACGCTGATCTACGGGGTTTGTGTTCGCTTACTTGCTGCCAGAAGCGTCCTGCTCGACCACCATATCCAACACGTAGACCGTCGAAGGCGCATCCGCTGGCGGATTCTTCCATTCGTACTGTTTGACCCGCAGCACAGTGCGCACGCCGTCATGATGCACAAAGCCTTCGATAGGCTGGTACAGCGGATGCCAGGTGTCTTGGGTCGCCAGTTGCAGGCCCGCGTCGTCATAGCGACGCTCGCGCACTTGCAGGCACTGATAACCTGGGATCAAAGGATGGCTGCACTTGACCGTCTTGGCCGCCACTTCCAGAAACTTGACCTCACCCTCGCTACCGTAGCGGGTCTGCGGGGTGGCCTCGCCTTGCAGCTTGAGCACCGAGCCATCCGCTGTCGTCAGTTGCAGCATCGGCGCCACGTTATCGCCGGTGATCACAGCGCGCAGATCACCCTTGAACAGCCGCCCTACTTGGGCATCAAGGTCCATCAGGCTCTTGTCACAGGCCATCAGCGTAGAGGCCAGTGGCTGAACCTTCAGAACTCCGTCCTGATAGTGAAAGCCGCCGAACTGACGATTGCAGCCACCGCTGATGCTCAGGTTCTTGTCACCGAAGGCAACGCGCAACTTGCGCTCGATGCCTTTGTTCATCGCCACAAGAGGCTTGCCCGACGCATCCGTTGCCGAGACCAGGTTCCAGTCGTAAGCGGATAAGGTTGGCTTGGCTACAGCGGCTGAGGTAGTCGGCATCGAAGGTGATTCTTCATGGCTTTTGGAAGGGGCGGCACAGCCTTGGATGAGTGCAGCACACACGGCTACAAGAAGAATTTTTTGTTTCATGGGTCACTCTGTCAGCTTTGATGAGTGCGGGCGTCCTGCGCTGGCAGGATAAGCGCGCGGCTAAAACGGCGTGAGGAGGTCGCTTGAGACCTTACTGAGCATAGACCCAATGCGTGCTTGGCAGACCTCGTACTTGGCCGATAGCAATCGGACATCATTTGTTTGGTTCAGTTTCACGCAGCGTTAGAGGCGCTGCCAAATCCCAGGCAATAAAAAACCCCGTAGACGTTAATCTACGAGGTTTTTAAGAGTGGAGACCGAGGTCGGAATCGAACCGGCTCAGCATCGCCGTCGTCTTCATCCGCTCCCTAATTTGGCCTTCGACACAACGGAAAGAAAGGCAACTATCGACCCAAAGCATTCCTTCACAGAAAGCGGGCATTGGCTAATTACTGCTGCCTGCAACCGACACAAGAGCGGGCACACAGGGCTAATTTTTGATGCCATAACCGCCCATGTTTCTCTAAGAAAATTACGTCCTTGCGTTTTCATAATTTGGCGGTGGCTTCCGTAGGCCAACCGTGTGGCGGGCCTATTCGATGGCTACCGGGCATCTAGATCGATAGGGGCGAAAGCGACAGGCAGTTGCACCTTCACAGCATCCCGTTGTGCCAGGGGGAGCAACATGGCCATGCTCTGATCGAAAGCGTCCAGTATGCGCGGCATAGCGGTCAACGGTTGGTCCAAGGGCTCAAAAAAATTATCCCAATGGATCGGGATCACGATTTTAGCGCCCGTCTGGACAACCGTCTCTTGCCAATATTGAGCGACAAACTCCGGGGTTTGTTTACCTAAAGTTCCGATGCCAAGAAACACCACATCTGCCCTGACATCCTTGAACTTGCCTGGACTGTAATTACCACTGGCGATCACCAAAAGACGGCGGCTGCCATGAGTGATCAGGTATGAAAAGTTTTCGCCAACTTTGAAATCCCCCTCCGGGACAGGGGGGTGCAGCGGATGATCTATGAAGCCTGGTGAGGTGGGATGTGGTGAATGCGGGGTCTCGAAGGCTTTGATTTGAAATTGACCAAACAAAAAAGAATCTCCGTTTTTGATTACCTTGATACGCTCAGGAGGTAATCCGGCACCCAGAACGGCGTTGGCAGTCGATTTTGTACCCAATACGGTAGCGTCTGTTTTGAGAGCCACCAAGCCACTGTCCAGGACATGGTCATAATGCGAGTGCGCGACGAATATCGCTGCAAGCTTAGAAATGCCAGCGCTGCGCAAACTTGCATCGATGCGCTGCTCATTAGGCTGTATAGGCATCAGTAGCACCGAAAAAATACTGGGCCGTGAGAAAAAACCGTCCTCCATGATTGCTGTCTCCCCATCATCGAAGCTCAATGTGCCAGCCCCGAGAAAACGCACCGTCAAGTCCGGAGATCCTTGACCGCCTTGCGGTCTTAGCGAAGAAAAGGGTTGAACCGAGGGTGATGAACATTTCCATGCCCCCCAGAGCGCCCCTGCCAACACTGCAATAACAAATACACAGCCCAACATTTTTTTGCTACGACTCACGCTTCATCTCCCGATATTGAAATGGATAGGCATCGCTCGCCTGCACAGGCGGAACTAAATTTTTGTATCTAAGCCGCCCGCCTGAATAAAACGGGAGGAATTAGGTTACGCTGTAAGCGTCGGCTAATTACACCTCGCGACCTTGGCTTTTAGCTGGCGCTACTCCTTGGATAAAAATCGTTCGGCATTGCCAAAACGTAGCGTTCGATGGTTGTTAGGAAATAGTACACCCGGCCTCAGCATCGTGGATGCAGCCAAAATATACATCACCAGTTCACACCAAAACCGGCTGTATATCTAGCACTATCCAAGTGGCTATTATCGGACTTACCTGCGATTACCGCGTGTTCGTACTTCAAATTCAAGGAAGCCCATTCTGTGACGCTGTAGCGCAAACCTAGCTCAGAGTCATAAGCATAGTATGCTATATCACTGAGTGGCCTTCCCAGCTCACCCGATGCGAAAAATTCAAACTTTCTTCCGACTAGATATCGTTTGAAGTCCCAGCGAGCAGATGTGAAGTAAAACGTATTACTGCCACCGCCTGAGTACCCGAATCGCATACGATTTAGCAGTGCAACAACGGTAAGGTTGCCTAATTGATCGTCCCAGAATTGGTAGCCGGGACCGGTGCCAATTTTTCGCCTAGTTTGTAGGCTCTCGATCTGGTCTTTTTTGTAACTCAAGCCGCCTTCCCAAAACCATCTATCGGTGAGGAAACGAATCACAGAGTACTCGGCACTCCAGTTTGCCGTACTTGCAACCTCATCGTCGTCTTCGCGGACGTGAGCAATCGCACTATGGCGCCAAGGGCCACTGACAAAACTTGTTTTTACTGCCAGGTTAACACTATCCTTCTCTGTCTTAACCTTTTCAGCATGAAGCGCAAGGTCAATATTCCCCTTCCAGATTGCAACCTTGAGGTTGGGTTGGAGTTTCATGATCTGATCGATACTATTAAGGTCGACGAAATTCAAACCAACGCCTACAACAGGCTGCACATTACCTCGCGGACTGGCCCGAATCGATTCAACCGTTCGTTGCAACTGGCCCACTTGCCTTACCATGAGCGGTTGCTTGCTTTCCAAAGTTTGAATCTGGTCCTTACTGATCGTTATATCGCCTCCATAACTCGTACTTAGAACAAGATTTGCGCCCTCCATCAAAATTATGTCTCCGCTGATACGGTCACCATTTTTTAGCATTACATTGTCCGCAGATGCGCATGGTGAAAGAGCGCTCACGTAGACATAGCACGATAACATCACCGCCGCTAATCGCATGACGAACCTACCGCGCTTGGGATACCTACCATACATTACAATTACCGTGCTTTACGTTACGAAGAATCGCCCTCCGTTCGCTCTGCAGCATGACATCGGCATCGCAATTTCAACGCCGTCGTTAGCCGCGAGATCTTAGTGTCCAAACAAAGTTATTTAGCCAAGAGGATATTTATTAAAAGCGCTCACTCTATGTGTCTCAAAGGCAAGCTTATCGACAAAGCGAACAATGCCTGTGCGTTCTTTGATTGCTGCCAAGTTGGTGCCGGCGATGCACAATGGATAGTCATCATCTTATTAAGGTAATCCATATGGAAGCTGTACAGCGATTGGTGAAAACCCAATCTAGACGGGCGCCGTTAAAGCGCCAAGCTAACGCTGCGATAAAATGACCTTGTTTCACGTGTGATTCCCACCTTCTGCATGAATGCCAGATTTAATTGACAGTTGGCATTCGCACTAACGCTAAAGGAAACAAGCTATTTTCTCCATGGCTTGTTTCGCTTCAGGTATCGGAAAGATTGGCCATACGTGAATCATTCCTCGCCCTATATGCAACTGAACCTCACCTCCGAGTGCCAACGTTTTCTCAAAGAAATTGATTGCATCGTGGTGAGCAATATCGCGCGTGCCAGCGAAAATAAGGATCGGAGGTAGATTTTCTGGATTTCCATTAATCGGGCTTACGTAGTCGTGGTCCGTGCCGAGACCTCCCGCATACATCATGCCGGCCGCTCTTAAACCTCTCGCGCAGAGCATTGGATCTGACTTCTCCGTTTTTGATATCAACTCGTTACTCAAAGTGACATCCATCCATGGGCAGATCAATACTAATTTTGTAGGTTGAATACATCCGATGTCTGTCAACGCGTAGCAGAGGGCAACTGCAAGGCCGCCGCCAGCTGAGTCGCCCATTACGTTCATTGCGTGACATCGAGCGTTAAAGCAAGCAAGCTTATATATAGATAACATGCGAAAAATAACGATTTTACATTTGGTCTCTGGTGCAAGAGGGTAAAGCGGCACTATGATAATATAGCCATATCTTTCGACTAACGTTTGAAGGAAGCGCCAGTGCTGAAATGTGATAGGCCAAACGTAAGCACCACCATGAAGATAGAAAATATGTTTGGCGTTTGCTTGGGCATTTTTAGGAGCTAGCCTATAGACTTCGATACCATCAACTATTTGAAGCTCGATAGAGATTTTTTTGTGCATTTTAATAGTTGGTCTTGCAGGACCCTGCTCTCGTGACTTTCGAAAACTCTTGAGCACTTTATCCAAGGAGCCATAAACGGATTTTCGTCTGATCAGCAAAAGATATGCTATAAGTGCGCAACTTCTAAAACTAGGTTTTTGAGGATTAGTTAGTGAGCCCACAGTATCACCCAGTATAAATATAAAAGTTAAATAAGTAATCGTTCAGACCTGCGCTGGTCAACGAGTCAGCATTGGCGAACGGTACATCGCGGAACACTGCCGCCCACTCTCCAATGCCTGCTATTACCGCTTTTCATCGCACTATAGTGAGTTGGCCATCAGGTGATTGGCCACCGCTCGATAGGCGGGCAAGGTAGTCGGATCGAAGTTCGAACTGTTAGCCAGGGGGTGCGAGGCATAACGCACAATGACGATTTTCGCCTTGGGGTCGATATACACGCTTTGTCCGTTGAGCCCACGCGCCGAGTAGACACCATGAGTGTCGTGGGACACCCACCACATGTCGCGATAACTCCAGTTTGGCAGCAGCTCATAGCCCGCCTTGGCGAAGTCTTGCTGGCTGGCGCCCCCGCGAATATCCGCGATCACGCGCTTGGGCACGATCTGCTGGCCATTAAACGTGCCGTCCAGGCGCATCATCTCGCCGAAACGGGCCAAGTCGCGCAACGAGGTGTTGAAACCGCCACCGGCAAGGGCGGTACCCACCTCATCGACGATCAAGTAGGCGTCCTGCTCGGCGCCCAGCTTGCTCCAGATGCGCTCTTGTAGATTGACCGCGACGGATTTACCCGTCGCGCGCTGGATCACCCAGGACAAAACCTCGGTATTGACCGTCTTGTAAGCAAAGGCCTGGCCGTGCTCGCCCTCTTTGCGCAGTTTCATCAGGTATTCGGTCACCGTGGTAGCGCCGGCGTACCCATCCGGCCGCGGTATCATATGGGCGGCTCGTAAGTACTCCCAGATTTCCGCTTTGGGGTCGACGTATTCTTCCGAGTAGCGAACACCGACTGTCATATCCATTACCTGGCGTACCGTGGCATCGCCAAATGCACTGTCCTTCAACTCCAGAACGTAGTGGCTGACCTTCGCCTGTGGGTCGATACTACCTTCCTCGACCAGCATCGCTCCCAAGGTGCCGATAAAAGATTTGGTGACCGACATCGCAATGTGCTGGCCCTGATCAGTCAACGCGCCGAAGTAGCGTTCATAGACCACTTGCCCACGGTGCAGTACCAAGATCCCATCGGTGTAGTTGGCCTTCAGTGACTGTTCCCATGTCATAGTGCGGTCACTGCCCAGTGGAGTGAAGACCAGGGCGTCGATGTCTTTGCGTTCGGCGCGAGGTAACGGGCTGGCTGCTCCCTTTCCACGCGCGACCTGCACGCTTGGCAACAGCTCGCGCAGATGCGAGAACGACCAGCGCGTCTGCGGAAACTGCAGAATGCTGCTGAACCGCACGACCTTTTCCGGCACCGGAGGTGAACCTTGCATCCAGCCTATGACCTGCGGATCGCTGGCGTCCGCGCTGAGTAACTGCGGCTGGACGTCAGCCTGGGTTAGGGCAGATGACAGGGGCGCGCTGCCCTGCAGGGTTGGCAGAGCGTCTGTTTTCACTTGCATGTTTGTCTCCTTCGCACGCTTGATTACTTGGATTGCGTAACAATCGGGTGGTCGGCAGGCCTTTTGCGTTCAGGGCAACCCATTAGACCTAAGGCCGCAAGATCACCCCGCAGCTCTGTACTCAATTGCAGGTCGTGAATGCCTTTGAAGATCTTCGAAAATGTCTCGCCCTTTTTAAAGTTGAGCCGGCCGTCATCGTTGCGGAACATCGAAACGCAAACGCACAGGCTGCCAGCCAAGCGCAAACTCTGGCGAAGTTTCTGGGAGTGAGGTACAACCGTCCAATGCAAATATGAAGAGTAATTGATGCAATGGGCGACTTAATTGACTTGAAGCGAATTCGTCACCTGGTCTTGCTTGGAGAGGAACTACACTTCTCCCGGGCCGCGGAGCGAGCCCATCTTTCGCAGACGGCGTTCAGCCGTAGCATCCAATCGCTGGAAAAAGACCTAAGGGTACGCCTGTTCGATCGGGACACCCGTTCAGTGACGCTGACATGCGCCGGTCACCAGCTCATTGCTCGGGCGCGCGAGATGCTGGCGTGCGCCGACAAGCTGGTCGCGGAGGCCAGCGACATCGCCGGGGGGCTGGGAGGCGAACTCAACTTCGGCGTCGGCATGATGACCGCCAACACCACTCTTCCCAACGTGCTGCTGGCCTTGCGCAAGAACGCGCCCAAGCTGGTGGTGACGCCTGAGGTCAATTACTGGCATCACCTGGCCAACCAACTGGCACAGGAAGACATCGAGTTTGTCGTAGCGAGCGTACGGGTCGAGCAGGGTGTGGACCCACGCTTTGACGTTCGGAGTTTGCCGCCACAACAGGCCTCTATCTTCTGTCGCCACGAGCACCCACTGGCTCGACAGGCCGAGCCGGTGACGTATCAGCAGCTACTCGCCTACCCGTGGGCTGCCGTGACCACGGACGACGTGCACGCCCGGGCGCTATTCGGAATGCCCTCGACGACGCTACTGCCGTGGACGTTGGTGTGCAATGAGCTGAACTGCCTGCGTCAGGCCACGCTGACTAGCGACGCGCTACTGCTCACTTGGCAATCTTGGCTAGTGCCTGATCTGGAGAGTGGGGTGCTGATCGATCTAATCAATAAAATCCAGCCCCCGATCCCCGTACATCTGCGCTATATCCCCGAAACTATCGTATTTCATGCCGGCCGCACGCTGTCACCCATCGCCAGAAAAACCATCGCACTGATTGTCGACGAGGCAGAAAGACGCCTGCCTGTCGTAACTCAGTCAGCGATCAACAATTGAGTAGGGTTGCGGAACACATCCCAAAAGTTGCGGAACACTTCTCAAATCAAAGGCAATAAAAAACCCCGTAGACGTTAATCTACGGGGTTTCCAAGAGTGGAGGCCGAGGTCGGAATCGAACCGGCGTAGGCGGATTTGCAATCCGCTGCATAACCATTTTGCTACTCGGCCTCAAACGATCAATGCCCTGGTTGCTGACATTCACCGCATACAAACTTGAGTGGGCTACGTGAAGCCTGCCTCTACTCTAACTCATTGAATACATTGAAGTTTTTAATGCTTCATTGCGTTCGATGGGCGCCATTATGTACTCATTTGCCTAGGCCTGCAACCCCTTGATTTCAAAAAATATTCTGCCTTGGCATCAGGGGGTTGCGCCTCTGCCCTACTCCTTCACCGTGTGGATTTGGTAGTGCGGGTCGGCCTTGATCTGGGCCTCGGTGAAGGGCAATGGGCGCAGTTTTTTCTCGGAGAAGGCTTGGGTCTGGTCCTTTGAATAGGCGGACGCCGGGTTGCTGGACTCGGAGAATGCCAGGACGCCGACTGCGTTGGGGCCTTTGTCGTCGAAGCTGACGATTTGCAGGTAGCTGGTGCCGCTGACGACTTCGCGTTTGCCGTCGGCGCGGGGCACGGTTTGCATGGCGTTGTAGATACCGAGTTCTTGCGGGCCGCCGTGGATGGGGGTTTGGCCGGAGACTTGGATATCGCCCCAGCGGGTCTGCCCCAGTTTGCTGACCTCAGCGCTGGAGGCCAGCATGGCTGCGCGCAGGGCCTTGGCGACCGGGGCGCGGTCGATGGCGAGGCCGCTAGGGGTGGTCAGGGGATGGGCCGGGTCGAAGGCCACGCGCCAGGCGTCAGGGATTTGCTGCAGGTGCTGCACCAGGTTGATGAAGTGCACCAGGCCGACGCCGCTGTCGAGGTTGGCGCGCTGGTCCCAGTTTTTCAGGCTGGTGCACAGCGGCTGTAGCGTAGCGGCGTCAGCGCCCAGGTGTTTGGCGCAGAACGTCAGCAGGTCGGGCATGACTTGGCCCGCCAGGTACACCTCGTTGTCCATGACCATGTCTTGCAGATCAGTGACGGTGATCGGCTGCTGCTCGAGGGTTTGCAGGCGCTGGAGCGCGAAGCGCGCACGCGGGCCGAGGCCGATGTTGTCCTGGCTGATCACCGGCGAAAAGCCACTTAGCGGCGCCTTGGGGTTGGCCATCCAGGCGGAATCGTTGGAGTGTTGCACGTAGTCGGTGCGTTGCAACTGGGGCAACTGGTCGGCCGGGAAGATACCCGGCTGGGCCGCGCGCGGGTCGATGTCCCACGCGCAGGCACTATGGGCGCCGTCGAGCATGATCATTTGCAGGCCGGCCCGTGGGTCGCTGCATTTTGCCAGCTTGGCGGCGCTGACGTTGGGCACTACCGACAGGTTCATGTACAGGCTTTGGCCCTGGTCATCGGCGGCCAGGGTGTTGACCCAGGGGATGCCTTGCAGGGTATGCACTGAGGTTTGCAGCTCCTTGAGGCTACCGGCGCGATTCATGGCGTACCACTGTTGCAGCACCCGGTCGTTGCCCAGGTTGGCGTCGCGCAGGCTGAAGGCGTAGTGGTTGTCCCAGTCGAGCTTGCCCGGCCATTGCACCACGGGGCCGAACTGCGAACTGTAGACGGTGTGGGTCACGGCCTTGAGGCTGCCATCAGCTTGCTTGACCTGTACCGTTACGGCGGTTTTATCCAGGGGGATGGACTTGCCGTCCAGCAGGTAACGGGTGGCGTCCTTGGGGTCGAGGGTCAGGCGGTACAGGGTGAAGTGTTTGGACGTGTCCACGGTGTGAGTCCACGCCACATGCTGGTTGAAACCGATGTTCACCACGGGCAGCCCTGGCAGTGCGGCGCCCATCACATCCAACTGGCCCGGGATGGTCAGGTGCATCTCGTAAAAACGCATGCCGCCCACCCACGGGAAATGCGGGTTGGCCAGCAGCATGCCACGGCCATTGAATGAGCGGTCACGGCCCACGGCAACGGCATTGCTGCCTCGATCCAGCGTGAAGCGTTGCTGGTTGGCGGCGGCCATGGCAAAGGCTTTGGCACCGGGCTGCACACTCGCGGTGGCCTGCGGCGGCGCTGCCCCGACCAAGGCTTCGGCAAATTGGCCGATGCCCCCTTCCACCAATAGCCTGCGGGTCAACTTCACCAGGTCTTGCACTACCAAGGGCCGTACCCACGCGGCCTGGCACTGTGCGGGTGCGCCCTTATCCTTGAGATAACGGTTGTAGCCGGCCACGTACCCTTCGATGCGCTGTTGCATCTCGGGCGTCTGGGCTTTCCAGAATGCCGCAACGGCCTCGGGTGTATTCAGCCAGTTGAAGAACACATCGCTGGCAAGGTTGTTGCGCTCCTCCAGGGTCGCCTGGTCCGGCCCGAAAAACCTGGCCCGCTCGCCATTGACCGTGACTATTTCATTGGCCAGCAGGCACAGGTTGTCCTGGGCATAGGCGTAACCCATACCCACCCCCAGGCCCCGCTCATCAGAGGCGCGAATATGCGGCACGCCATAACTGGTACGCCGTATATCCGCCGACGTTTGCGTCACTTGCTCGCGTGCCGATACGGCCAGGCTCATGGCGAGTAACAGCCCTGCCGTGCCCACTCTGGACAACCCCTTGGAAATAATCACGCCGACTCCACAGTCAAATTGAACAGCCTCACGAGGGATGGTTACCCCACCGTAAGAACGCACATCGCCCGGCAAAATTTAACCGCACAAGGTTGCCTATCGACGGCGCAGGGGATGTGACAAACCTGATACCGACAAATTTTCTACATCCATCGTTTCATGATTTGCGTCACTCGTTCGTCTTATTACCCAAGAGCACCATCTTTTTCCTGATCAGGCTCTGAAAAGGAGTTTTTGCATGTATAACCCGCAAGTGCCCACGGATGGACATTCAAAGGCCGCAGATACCCACTATGGCAACGACGCACGGGCGTTCGGTAACGCGCCCGAACAGCAGGGCAACCAGCGCATCCGCCATTTGCTCAAGTGTTTCGGTTTGCGCACCAGCCTGATCCGGCTGAAGGTCATCGACGCCCTCCTCACTGCCGCCGACAACCAGCGCACCCTCGGGGTACGCGGCGTGCACAGCCATTTGCTGGAGCTGGGCATACCGTTGTCGTTTCTCAGCGTGCGCGAGGTACTCAAGCGTCTATGCAGCGAGGGCGTGATCACCCTCAACGCTGACAAGAGCTACAGCCTCCATGAAGAGGCTGCCAAGGTACTCGAAGGTCGTGCCTGACTGACGCCCGTCAGAAGTTAGGCTTGACCTTGCGGCGCATGATGCCGTTGATCACGACGACGACCACGGCAATCGCGATGGCCAGGTACTGGAAGGTTTTTTCACTGATCACGCCTGTGTTCTGCAGATAAGACAGGCCGAACATCGCGCCCAGTACAGCCAGGGCAATCAGAAGCGAGTATTTCAAGCGTTGCTTTTGGGTCATGACGAGTTCCTGAACCTGAAGAATGTATCCACTGTGTATCGCCGTGCATGCCAAGCACATACCCAGTCACGGGGATGGCGCGGTTTCGGCAGGGTCTTATGTTACAGGCGATGAAAAGTTTTGGCTTGCCCTCCGCCTGACAGGCCTTGCGAATACCCCTTGGAGAACTGTGAAATGCTGCGACGACTCATCCTGCTGGTTCCACTGATGATCATGCTGAGCCTGGGCGGTTGTTTCTTCTTCCCGCGCGGCGGGGGCTGGCATGATCACCGCTATGAGGGTGGTGGCGGTTACCAGCGCCGCTGATCTGCATCCGGATAACGCTTCGTGCACAACGCGTGCAGCACGCTTGGGGGCTTCACGCGTTACTGCATCGACATTACCTACTCGTCAGGCGGGTTCGGAGCCTCGACGCCGGTTTCCACCACTTAGCCGCCATGCACCCACCGCCGATGCAACCAACGCGCAAACGCATCCAGCGCGAACCCCAGCACCCCGATCACCACTACCATCGCCATCAACTCCGAATACGCGAGCCGATCACGGGTGTCGAGGATGTAATACCCCAGCCCCGCACTGACCCCGAGCATTTCGCAGGGCACCAGCACGATCCACAGGATGCCGATGGCCAGGCGCACGCCGGTCAGCACATGCCCTACCACGCCAGGAATGACCACCCGGCGCAAGGTTTCCCAACGCGTGGCGCTCAAGCTCTTGCTCAACTGTAACCAGCGCGGGTCGAGCTGACGCACGCCCGCTGCGGTGTTGAGCATGATCGGCCAGACAGCGGCAAAGGCCAGCAGGAAATAGATTGGCTGGTCGCCCACGCCCATCAGCATCACCACGATCGGCATCCAGGACAGCGGCGAAATCATCCGCAGAAACTGGAACGCTGGCGTGGTCGCCGCCTCCAGGTTACGCGAACTGCCCACCAGCAGCCCGAGGGGTACGCCTACCAACAACGCGATAAACAGCCCGACGAAAATACGCTTCAGGCTCACGGCGATATGCAGGTACAACTCACCCCGCCCGAGCAATTCCCACAAGCTGCTGGCGGTGGCCGCCAGGGAAAAGCGCGCCGACAGGCCATCGGCCTCGCCGAACACTTTCACGCCCAACCACCACAGCACCAACAAACCCGCCAAGCCACTCAGCCCCAGCCACCAGCCGGGGATTCTGCTGTTGTTCAAACGCCGATCTCCTCGTGCCGCTCATAACCATCCGGCAAACCGAAGGTCTGCATGCCACCCACGGCTTCGATCGCGTTGCGCACGAAGCGGTCGTCCACCAGGTCCTTGGCCACGAAGGCTGGGTCCAGGTCCGTGAGAAACTTTTTGTCGCCTTCGATCAGGGTGTCCTTCAAGCGCCGCACCAGTTCTTCGGTGTAGCTGGGGAACGGGTACGGTTGGAAGTCGATGCGATGCTCGTCCCAGTTGGCGTGCTGGATCGCGCCGTCGGCCACGTAGGAGGCGCGGTCGCTGGCCGCCGGCGCCAGGACTTTGCTCAACACCGGTTCGGCATGGGGCGTGTAACGGTTCGGGCCATCCTTGGACAGCAGCTTCACCGCCTCTTCACGGTTGTTGCGGGTCCACACCTGGGCCTTGACGATGGCGTTCACCACCTTCTGCGACCACTCCGGACGGTTGGCCAGGTCGTGCTCGTGCATGAACACCACGCAGCACGCGTGGTTGCGCCACACGTCACCCGTGAAGCGCTGCACGCGACCGACCTTGAGGTTTTCTGCCAGGGCATTGAACGGTTCGGCGACGATGTAGCCGTCGATGCGTTTGCTGGCCAGGGCCGGAGGCATGTCCGAGGGCGGCAACACGATCAGGTTGACCTCATTGGCGGCAATCGAACTGCCGGTGGCACGAGTGACCGGCGTGAGGCCGTTATCGCGGAACAGTTGCTGCACCACCACGTTATGGATCGAGTACCAGAACGGAATCGCCACCGACTTGCCACCCAGTTGCTTCACGTCGGTAATACCTGGGGATACGGTCAAGCCCGAACCGCCCACATGGTTCCACGCCACGACTTTGGCCGGCACTTTACTGCCGTAGCGCGCCCATACGGTCATTGGCGACAGCAGGTGTATCACGTTGACCTGGCCGGAGATAAACGCCTCGATCACCTGGGCCCAACTGCGCAACAACACTGGCCGCTCGGCCTTGATGCCTTCGGCTTCGAACAGGCCATTGTTGTGGGCCACCAGCAGTGGCGTGGCGTCAGTGATAGGTAGATAGCCAATACGCACCGGCGCGTCGGGCTCGTTGGCGGCACGCGCCTGCAGGCTGCTCAGCAGAGGCAAGGCGCCGGCGGCACTGAGCACGGCGGAGAGTTTGAGAAAGTCACGGCGCGAGTGGGCCAGGTCATCCAGACACATAAGTAAACTCCTGTCGCTCAAGGGGGTTGGGTTGAGGGCGGCTCGCCTGCCGTAAGGTTTTCAAAATTTCGATACGCAGCGCGCCGATGGCCTCGACCTGTTCTTCCCGTGGATGCGGCAAATCGATAGCCCACTCGCCCAACGTCCGCGCCGGGCGGTTACCCAGTAGCAAGATGCGGTCCGACAGCAGCAGCGCTTCGTCGATGTCATGGGTGATCAATACCGCCGCCGAGCCCTGCTCACGATTGACCTTGAGCAACAGGTGCTGCATGTCGGCGCGGGTCACTTCGTCCAGGGCGCCGAAGGGTTCGTCGAGCAGCAACACTTGTGGCTGACGCGCCAGGCAGCGAGCCAATGCCGTGCGCTGGGCCATGCCACCGGACAATTGCGCCGGGAACTGCTGGCGCGCAGGTTCCAGCCCTACCGCTGCAATGGCGTGGTCGACACGCCGGCGGCGCTCTTCACCACTCAAGTGCGGTTGGCGGGCGAAATCCAGACCAAAGGCGACGTTCTTTTCCAGGGTCAACCAAGGCAGCAGGCTCGGGTCTTGAAAGGCCACCACCACGCGCGGATGCGGGCCGCTCAATGGCTCGCCCAATACCTGCACACGGCCAGATTGAGGTACCTGCAAGCCAGCCAGCACCCGCAGCAGGCTGGATTTGCCCACGCCGCTGGGGCCCAGGATCGACACCACTTCACCCGGTTGCAAGTGCAAGTCGAAGCCTTGCAACACCGGCCCGCTGCCGTACCCCAGGCAAATGCCCTGGGCCGTCAATACCGCCTGGCTCATAGACTGGCCTGGCGGTGTAGCTCGGTACGCAGTTGCACCAGGCTGGGCGTTACGATCGGTACAAAGGCCGACTCGCGCCAGCGCCGGGCAAAGCCGCTGCCGTGGGCGGTCAGGTAGGCCTTGCCACCGCTGGCTTGCAGTTCAAGCTGCACAGCGCTGGCGGCGGTTTCGGCCAAGGCGATACGCAGTTTGAACAGCGGTATGGGCTCGGCGGTAAAGCGCCCGGCCAACAGCCCCTTTTCAAGCTCGTTGACCAGATGATCCAGCGTTGCGCGCAGGGCTTCCAGCTCGTCGCGCAACACGGTACGACTGGCGCCCAAATGGTGGGCTACTTCAGCCAGGGAACGCCGTGCCAAACCAATCGACATACCGCACTGCAAGCCTAGAAACGCCGGGCGTACCGCCGGTAAAAACTTGCGCGCATCCTCGTGCAACAACCACTCGCGACTCAGCTCCACGCCTTCCAGGCCCAGCGCTGCGGTGTTGCTCGATTGCAGCCCGAGCAGCTCCAGGTCACGGGAGCGCTGCAACCCGGCCACCGAATCCGGAATGGCCAGGATAAATGGCGCGCCGCCCCCGGCATGCTCGATGGCCGCCGCAGCGACAAAGCCATTCTTGCGCAAGTTGGTCACCCAGTGCAGGCGACCGTTGAGGATCCAACCGTGGTCGTTGGGCTCGGCGCTGATCTGCAACGTCTCGATACCCGACAGGAACTTCATCGCATTCGACAACCCGGTGGCGCCGGCCAACTTGCCGCTGAGCAGGTCTGGCATCAGCTGCTCGCGCAAGCGCTGATTGGGGCTCTGCAGCAGGTACTCGATAAACGAGCGCTGGCCCCAGCACACAAACGCCGCAGCCAGGGAATGGCTGGCCACATTGGCGATGGCCTCGACCGCACCCGCCACATCGCCGCCCAGGCCGCCCAGGTGGGTGGGCACGCCGATTCTCAGAATATTGGCTTCTGCCAGCCGTGGCAGCACTTCCTGTGGATCGCAACTGCCCACGTCCAGGGCCTGCGCTTGAACATCGAGCCAACGGCTCAAGATTGGGTCAAGCATTCATGTCTCTCCTTTTACAGCAGGTGGGCCAACGCCGAATCAGTTGGCCGGTTTTTCCCAACGGTATTGCGCCAGCTCCGGGTTCAGCGGGGTGCGGGCAAACACGTTGGCGAAGTTGCACAGGGTTGCCAGGCTGACACCCAGGATGACTTCCAGCGCGTGGCCGTCGGTGTAGCCAGCGGCGCGGAACGCCTCAAAGCCCGCGTCACTCACATCCCCACGGGTGGCGATCACTTCACGGGTAAACGCGGCAAGTGTCTCATAGCGCGCGTCAGGCAACTCACCCCGGCGGCGCAAGGCCTCGATCACCTCCTCGGGCAACTTGGCTTTGTTGCGGGCAACCGCCGTGTGGCCGGCGACGCAGAAATCACAACCGTGGGTAGTAGCAGCAATCAGTTGCACCACTTCACGGTCGGCCAGGCTCAGCTCGGCCTTGGCATTCAAGCCGGAGACGGTGATGTAGGTTTCCAGCGCAGCCGGTGCGTTGGCCAGTACGCCCAGTAGGTTAGGGATAAAACCCGAGCCTTTCAGCGCGTTTTCCAGAAAGGGCTTGGCGGCTTCCGGTGCGGTTTCAGGCGTGAGCAACGGTACACGGGACATGAAGTGGACTCCTGTTGGGTTTGAATGCCCCAGTCTGTTGGTTCTAAAAAAAGCGCTCAATAGGCTAAAGTAGCGATTACTTGCTCTTGAGTCTTTCCATTAGATGAATTCGTCCGATGTACTTGTCGATTGGTTATTAGATAGCCTCGAACTCAACACCAGCCTGTTTCACGTCGGCCGTTATTGTGGTGACTGGCACGCGAGCACCCATGGCCTGGCGCAGGCGAGCTTCCACTTGATTGTGCAAGGCGAATGCTGGCTGCATATCGACGGTGATCCAACGCCCCAACACCTGAACAATGGTGACGCGGTGTTCCTGCTGCGTGACTTTGCCTTCAGGCTTTCCGGCCAAGCCACGGCGGCCGGCGCCCAGCAGTGCCCACGCCGCTCGATGCTGCCTCTCGATAGCACGGCCACGGACGGCGTAGGACTAGTCTGCGGTTTCTTTCACTTCCAATCCGGATTGTCGACGCTGATCGTCGACACCCTGCCCAGTTGGATCATCCTGCGCGCCGGCGACCCGTCGCTGATGGCTGCACGCAACCTGTTCGAATTGATCCTGCAAGAATGCGCACGCACCCCAGCGCCCTCTTCCGCGCTGCTTGAGCGCCTGTGCCACCTGCTGTTTCTGTATGTGCTGCGCCAGCAAGTGCTCGACAACACCGAGCTTGGCGGCCTTGCGGCGCTGGGCCGGGCACCGGCGTTCGCACATTTGCTGGAGCAATTGATCGCCCGCCCCGCCGAGCCCTGGAGCCTGGAAAGCATGCCGGCCTGTACCGGGTTGTCGCGCTCGGCGTTTTTCAAGCGCTTCAGCGAACTGTGTGGGCAGTCGCCCGGGCAAGTGCTGCTGATGATCCGCATGCGCCACGCCTGTGGGTTGCTCAAGGCGGACCAGACGGTGGCCGAGGTTTCGCTGGCGGCCGGGTATCAATCGGTGGCGGCGTTTACCCGAGCCTTCCATAAAGTCACCGGGCAACAGCCTGGCGCCTATCGCAGGGCGCAAGCCTAGCCTTGCAAGCCGGTGCCGGGCCGACCGCACAACTGCACCAGCCAATCGACGAACACCCTCACCCGCTGCGACAACTGCCGATGAGGCGGGTACAACGCAGTCAGCGCCATCTTCGGCACTGCCACATCTGGGAGCACCTGCACCAGCGTGCCCTCGGCCAGTTGGCGCAGGGCGTGATAACGAGGTGCCTGGATCAGCCCGTAGCCGGCTTCGCACGCAGCGAAGTAACCGGCAGAGCTGTTCACGGCAACCACTTTCGGCAGGTTGATCGGATGCAACTCGCTGCCCAGCAGAAATTCCAGGCCAAAACGTTTACCGCTGGCGCTGGACACGTACTCGACCATTTGGTGACCCGCCAACTGCTCCAGGCAAGTGGGCGTGCCCATGCGTTCAAGGTACGCGGGGCTGGCCAGGGTCAGTTGTTCCATCATCGCCAAGGGGCGTGCAACCAGCGATTCATCCAGGGCCTGACCACCGCGCAACACGCAATCGACGCCTTCGCGAATCAGATCCACTGGCCGGTCATTGAGGCCGATCTCCAACTCGATCTGTGGGTACAACGCGGTAAACGTTGGCAAAGCCGGAATGACAATCAAGCTCCCAATGCCTGAGGGCATATCGATGCTCAATGTGCCCCGGGGATTCTGGCGCCGCGTGGAGAACACCGCCTCGGTTTCCTCAAGATCGGTCAGCAACTGCACGCAACGTTGGTAGTACGCCGCGCCATCCAGGGTCGGGCTGACGTGGCGCGTGGTGCGCTGCAGCAGTTGCACGCCGAGATGGGCCTCCAGTTGCTTGATCAGGATCGTCACGGAGGCGCGTGGCAATTGCAGGCTGTCGGCGGCCTTGGCAAACCCGCCCAATTCAACAATCCGAGTGAACACGCGCATGGCGTTAAAACGATCCAAGAGAATGCTCCCGTGGGAAATTGTTTAGATATTACGAACAGTGATAGCACTTTTAGCGGGTTTATCTGCATTTTTTCAAGGGTAACAATGGGCCCCTCATCACAAGGAGCTTCCCTATGCACACTCGACAACTCGGTAAAAACGGCCCGCATGTGTCTGCCATCGGCCTTGGCTGCATGGGCATGACCGATTTCTACACGCCCGGCACCGATACCACCGAAGCCACCGCAACCTTGCACCGCGCCCTGGAGTTGGGCGTCAACTTTCTCGATACCGCGGACATGTACGGCCCGCACACCAATGAGCAACTGATCGGCAAGGCTATTGCCGGCAAGCGCGACCAGGTCTTCCTGGCCAGTAAATTCGGGATTGTGCGCGACCCTGCCAACCCCGTAGTGCGCGGGGTGAATGGCCGGCCCGAGTATATCCGCAACGCCATCGACGGCACCTTGCAACGCCTGGGGGTGGATACGCTGGACCTGTACTACCAGCACCGTATCGACCCCGACGTGGCCATCGAAGAAACGGTCGGCGCCATGGCCGACCTGGTGAAACAGGGCAAAGTGCGCTATCTGGGCCTGAGCGAGGCGTCCGCCGCTACTCTGGAACGGGCGCATAAGGTCCATCCCATCAGCGCCCTGCAAAGTGAATATTCGCTGTGGAGCCGCGACCAGCAAGACAATGGTTGCCTCGCCGCCTGCCAGCGCCTGGGCATCGCGTTTGTGCCGTACAGCCCGTTGGGCCGAGGTTTTCTCACCGGCGCCTTGAAGAGCCCGGATGATTTCGGCGCCGATGATTACCGACGCTTCAGCCCGCGCTTTCAGGGGGAGAACTTTGCGAAAAACCTGCTGCTGGTAGAACAGGTCAAGAGCCTGGCGGCAGACAAAGGTGTCACGGCCGGGCAACTGGCGCTGGCCTGGGTATTGGCCCAAGGCGATTACATCATCCCGATTCCCGGCACCAAGCGGCGCACCTATCTGCAAGAGAATGTGGAGGCGCTGTCGATTTCTCTCAGCGCTGACGAACTGGCTGCGCTGGATGCGATCTTCCCTGCCGATGCAACCGCAGGCCTGCGTTACCCCAAAGAAGTGCTGGCCATGCTGGATATCTAGCGTTTGCTGGAAACCCTTGTGGGGGCCGTTCTCAGCGGGATTGATCAACGGTCTGCCGACTCTCGTGCAAAGCATGGGAGTCAGACTATTCTCACAACTCCTAGTGTAAAAACCGCCACACAGGAGGTGTGTCATGCACGCGACTGAGCATTCGGTCCGCTTGGAGCAGATCAGTCAGGAACGCTTCATCCAGGCGCCGATCGAGGCGGTTTATGACTATGTGACCCAGCCCGACCGCTGGCACGAGTGGCACCCCACCTCCCTCAGCGCCGACACCGGCACCACCGGCTCATTACCGGTCGGCACGCGTTTTACCGAAATCATCGACCTGCTGGGCATACGCGTCCCCATGAGTTACCGCGTACAAATCGCCCGCCGCCCCAGCGAGTTCAAGACCGTGTTCACCTCCCTGGCGGTTGACGGTTGCATCCATTACTGCTTGCGCGCTCATCAGGGCGGCACCCTGTTCAAACGGGTGCTGACTTACGAGACTGAACTGCAACTGGCGTCTTTGCATGAGCGCATGGTCGCGTTGTCGGCGATTGCGTTGGACCGGCTCAAGCAGCGGCTGGACAATCCGGGGTTCGTATAATTTAGAAACATTACCACGACATCACATTGCAAACATGCCTGCAAAAGCAGGGAGAATGCCCGGCTTATTGCCGCGCCTTCAGTGAGACCCACGATGAAAACCCCATTGCGACTGGCCCTGCTCAGTGCCCTGTTTACCACCACCCTGGCCCAGGCCGCCGAACTGATCCCCATCGATGTACACCGCGACGCCAACTGCGGCTGCTGCAAGAAGTGGATCAGCCACTTGGAGAGCAACGGTTTCAAGGTCAACGACCACGTTGAAGCCGACATGAGCGCGGTGAAACAACGCTTGGGCGTGGCGCCACGCCTTGGCTCCTGCCACACCGCGGTGATCGACGGCAAGTTCGTCGAAGGCCACGTACCCGCCGAGCAGGTCCTGGCTCTGCGCAAGCGCAACGACCTGCTGGGCCTTGCCGCACCGGGCATGCCATTGGGCTCGCCAGGCATGGAAGTAGACGGACGCAGCGAGGCGTATCAAATCATTGGCCTGACCCGCGACGGCGAAGACGTGGTGGTAGCGGACTACCCGGCTCACTGACCGGTGTTGATGGGGTACCTGGGGCTGTTCGGCGCGGCATTTGGCGCCGCGACGTTATTGCCCCTGCAGTCGGAAGCTGTGCTGGTCGGCCTGCTGCTCAGCGGGCATTACAACCTTTGGCTGCTGCTGGGCATCGCCACCCTGGGTAATGTGCTGGGCTCGCTGGTCAATTGGCTGCTGGGGCGCTCGGTCGAGCGCTTCAAAGAGCGACGCTGGTTCCCGGTGAGCGCCAAACAGCTGGACAAGGCTCGCAGCCATTACGCACGCTGGGGGCACTGGACGTTGTTGCTCAGTTGGGTGCCGATCATTGGTGATCCGCTGACGTTGGTGGCTGGCGTGATGCGTGAGCCGTTGTGGCGTTTTCTACTGCTGGTAACCCTGGCGAAAAGCCTGCGCTATGGCGTAATCGCAGCGCTGACGTTGCAGTGGGCGTTAATCCCCCGTTAATCGCGGGCAAAGAGCATCCGGGCATCTGTCTCGGAGCCAAAACCCATGCCTTTTATCCGTACATTATGCGTAGCCGGTTTGTTTTCGGTCAGCGCGGCGCCCGTGTTAGCTGACACCTACGGCCCTGAGTTGCAGGGCTTTGCATACCCCTACCCTTTGAATCATTTTGCCTTCCAATCCCAGGGCAAATCCCTGCAAATGGGCTACATGGACGTCCCCGCCTCCGGCACTCCAAACGGCCGCAGCGTGGTGCTGATGCACGGCAAGAATTTTTGCGGCGCTACCTGGGAGGGTTCGATCAAGGCGCTCAGTGACGCCGGTTACCGCGTCATCGCCCCGGACCAGATTGGTTTTTGCACCTCCAGCAAGCCCGACCACTACCAGTACAGCTTCCAGCAACTGGCGACCAATACCCATCAACTGTTGGAAAAGCTCGGTATTCAAAAGGCCACGGTGATCGGCCATTCCACCGGCGGCATGCTCGCCACACGCTATGCGCTGATGTACCCCCAGCAAACCGAACAGTTGGGGCTGGTGAACCCCATTGGCCTGGAAGACTGGAAAGCCCTCGGCGTGCCCTACCAGAGCGTCGACCAGTGGTACCAGCGCGAGCTGAAACTGAGCGCCGACGGTGTACGCAACTACGAGCGAAACACCTATTACGTTGGGCGCTGGAAACCCGAGTACGAGCGCTGGGTAGACATGCTCGCCGGCCTGAACCAAGGCCCGGGGCATCTTCAGGTTGCCTGGAACTCGGCGCTGATTTACGACATGATCTTCACCCAACCGGTGTACTACGAGTTCAAAGACTTGCAGGTGCCCACCCTGCTGCTGATCGGCACCAGCGACACTACCGCCATCGGCAAAGATGTGGCGCCGGCGGCGGTCAAGGCCAAAATTGGTCATTACGAGGTACTGGGCAAGCAGGTGGCCAAGCTGATTCCCCGCGCCACGTTGGTGGAGTTCCCCGGCCTGGGCCATGCGCCCCAGATGGAAGAGCCGGAACAGTTTCATAAAGCCCTGTTGCACGGGTTGAACGCCCTTTAATTGCCACTTTTCGAGGCCCGCGTGCATGTCGATACAGATCGCAGTGATGGATGATTGGCAAAACGTGGCCAGCGACGTGGCAGATTGGTCGGCGCTGGACAGCGTGGGCAAGGTGCACTTTCTCCACGACTACCCCGCCGATACCGCCACCATGATCGAGCGCTTGAAAGGATTCGAGGTGATTTGCCTCATGCGCGAACGCTCAACCTTTGACAAAGCCCTGCTGCAAGGGCTGCCCCAGCTCAAA
This sequence comes from Pseudomonas sp. PA-7-1E, assembly GCF_021605325.1. NCBI lineage: Bacteria > Pseudomonadati > Pseudomonadota > Gammaproteobacteria > Pseudomonadales > Pseudomonadaceae > Pseudomonas > Pseudomonas sp. PA-7-1E. The sequence continues at coordinate 28,563 of NZ_WKFA01000040.1, read as the reverse complement.
TTGCTGGTGACCGGCGGCATGCGCAATGCCGCCATTGACCTTCCCGCAGCCAAGGCCCTGGGCATCCAGGTGTGCGGCACCGACAGCTATAAACACGCAGCTCCGGAGCTGACCTGGGCCTTGATCATGGCCTCTACACGCAACCTGCTCGCCGAAGCCAACTCGCTGCGCGGGGGCGGATGGCAGGTCGGCCTGGGCGGCGACCTGCACGGCAAGACATTGGGCGTCCTGGGGCTGGGCAGTATTGGCCAGAAAGTCGCAAGGTTCGCCCAGGTGTTTGGCATGCGGGTGATTGCCTGGAGTGAAAACCTCACACCGGAGCGCGCGGCTGAATCGGGGGTGACCTGGGTCAGCAAGCGCGAGCTGTTTGAGCAGGCGGATATTCTGACCATCCACCTGGTGCTCAGCGAGCGCAGCCGTGGTCTGGTGGATGCGCAAGCGTTGGGCTGGATGAAGCCCACAGCGCGCCTGGTAAATACCGCACGCGGGCCGATTGTGGATGAGCAGGCAATGCTGCAAGCATTGCGCAGCGGACGCCTGGCCGGGGCGGCGCTGGATGTGTTTGCCGAGGAACCGCTGCCGGCTGACCACCCGTTTCGCCGCTTGCCCAATGTGCTCGCAACGCCACACGTGGGGTATGTGAGCGAGCAGAATTACCGGCAGTTCTATCAGCAGATGATCGAAGATATCCAAGCCTGGGCCAAGGGTGTGCCCATTCGCGGGCTCGCCTGACGCACCATTAAAGTGCACCCCCCCCTGTGGCGAGGGAGCTTGCTCCCGCTGGAGTGCGCAGCGCTCCCAAAATTTTGGGGCCGCTACGCGTCCCAGCGGGAGCAAGCTCCCTCGCCACAGGGGCATATCGATAAAAGTTTTTTGTCCTACAAAATCTGCATGAAAACCCAGCAGGCGCTGGGATCTGTCCTAGACTCATGACCGATGGGTCCGTTCCAAAACAAAAACCCCGCAAAAAATCTAAACTTTCGAAACCTGCCGCTGGTCAAGTTTTAGGTAAGGGCGAGCACGCGCGCTTCAGGCCGAATGCCCGCTCATCCAATCTTTTTAAGCCGACGTTGCAACTGGCATACGCCTTGCCAGCTTGTATAGCGCTTGTGTGCCTGGCCGCAGGATGCGGTCACTCGGAGCCGATGGCAGCGGGCCATTAGCCAACCAACAGATGGGAGTGCATTATGATCAGTGCCGCAGTAGATACTCAGGGAGAGCGTTTTAGTCAGCCGGCAGGAGGGCCAAAGTCTTTGGCCGACCTGCCCAACACTGTGCGGCCGGTCGTGAGTCAGAATCCGAATCGAAAGAAAGTCTTGTTTGTCACTTCCGAGTTCGCGGACCTGGTGAAAACCGGCGGCCTGGGCGACGTCTCCGCGGCCCTGCCCCGCGCCATGGCGCACCTGCATGATGTGCGGGTGCTGATTCCGGGTTACCCGCAAGTGATGGAAAGCGATAACCCGATTCATATCGTCGGTGAACTGGGTGGCCATGCCGCGTTGCCACCGTGCAAGATCGGGCGTATGGACCTCAAGGACGGCCTGGTCATCTATGTGCTGATCTGCCCCGAACTGTATGAGCGCGAAGGCACGCCCTACGGCGCCAACAACGGCCGCGACTGGCCGGACAACCATATTCGCTTCGCCCGCCTGGGCTTGGCTGCCGCGGACATTGCCGCCAACCTTGCACAAATCCACTGGTGCCCAGACCTGGTGCACGCCCACGACTGGCCTGCGGGCCTGGCCCCCGCGTATATGCACTGGCGTGGGTCACGTACGCCAACTCTGTTCACCATTCATAACCTGGCCTACCAGGGCGTGGTCAGCCTGGCCTCGACGCCTGAGTTGGGCATTCCGCCCCACGCCCTGCAACAGGAAGGCATGGAGTTCTACGGCAAGATGTCGTTTCTCAAGGCGGGCATGGCGTATTCCAGCCATATCACCACCGTGAGCGCCACTTACGCCCAGGAGATCACCACCCCGGAATTCGGTTGTGGCCTGGATGGCTTCCTCGCCAGCAAGACCCAGCAAGGCCTGCTCAGCGGCATTCCCAACGGCATCGACGAAAGCTGGGAAACCTCCACCGACACGCACCTCACCCACAACTTCAATATCGGCGATTGGGAAGGCAAAGCCATCAACGCCGCCCACGTGCGCGAGCTGTTTGAGCTGCAGCCATCCAGTGGTCCGCTGTTTGCTGTGGTCTCGCGCCTGGTCTACCAGAAAGGCCTGGACCTCACCGAAGCTGTCGCCGGTTTCATCGTCGAAAACGGCGGCCAGATTGCGATCATCGGCCGTGGCGAGCCGGAAGAAGAGCAGGCCATGCGCGAATTGGCACTGCGCTTCCCGGGCCAGGTGGGCGTACGCATTGGCTTCAACGAGACCGATGCGCGCCGCATGTTCGCCGGCAGCGATTTCCTGCTGATGCCGTCACGCTATGAGCCCTGCGGGCTGAGCCAGATGTACGCGCAACGCTTCGGCTCGTTGCCGGTGGCGCGTAACACCGGCGGGCTGGCGGACACCATTGAGGATGGCGTCACCGGGTTCCTGTTCAATGAATCCACGGTGCAAAGCTACGAAGAGGCGCTGCGCCGCGCCTTCAAGGTGTTCGCCTTCCCCGGTCTGCTCAATGCCATGCGCAGCCGTGCCATGACCCAGCCGTTCAACTGGTGCCAGGCCGTGGAACCCTACGCCGAACTCTACGAACAACTGGTGGCCAAGGCCCTGGGGAAATCGAACAAGTAGCGACTGGAACAACTAAGGGAGGTCTTCATAGATGCCGTCAAGGACTCTGGAAACCTGGCCCCACGGCGCAATCATGCTGGACGCGCACCGCACGCGCTTTGCGTTATGGGCGCCAGACGCATTTTATGTCAGCGTTGAATTGGAACAGGGTAAAACCATCGTCATGCTGCCCCAGGCCGGTGGTTGGTTTGAAGTCGAAATCGCGTGCCCTGCCGGCACGCTTTACCGTTTTAACATCGATGGCGAAAACACGGTGCCCGACCCCGCCTCCAGGGCCCAGGCGCTGGACGTGCATGGGTGGAGCCGAGTAGTCGACCCCCTCGCCTATGAATGGCGCCACAGCCAATGGCAGGGTCGCCCGTGGCACACGGCGGTGATCTACGAGCTCCACGTCGGCGCCATGGGCGGCTACGCTGCTGTCGAGAAACACCTGCCCCGCCTGGCCGAACTAGGCGTCACCGCGATTGAATTGATGCCTTTGGCGCAATTTCCCGGCGAACGCAATTGGGGCTATGACGGCGTGCTGCCCTATGCGCCCCACGCCACCTACGGCACTCCCGAGCAACTCAAGCAGCTGATCGACAGTGCCCACGGCCACGGTTTGGCCGTGATCCTCGATGTGGTCTACAACCACTTCGGCCCCGACGGCAATTACCTGGGCCAGTATGCCCAGGGGTTCTTCCAGGAGGACGTGCACACACCCTGGGGCGCCGGCATTGATTTCGAGCGCCGTGAAGTGCGGGATTTCTTCCTCGATAACGCCTTGATGTGGCTGCTCGAATACCGCTTCGACGGCCTGCGCCTGGATGCCGTGCACGCTATCGACAACCCTGGGTTTCTGCAGGAACTGGCACAAAGGGTACGCCAGCAGGTAGACGGCGGGCGCCACGTGTGGCTGATGCTGGAAAACGAACTGAACCAGGCCAGCCTGTTGCAGCACGATTTCGACGCCCAATGGAATGACGACTTTCATAACGTGCTGCACGTGCTGCTCACCGGTGAAACCGACGCCTACTACAGCGACTTTGCCGAGCAGCCTACCGCCAAGCTGGCGCGCTGCCTGGCCGAGGGGTTCATCTACCAGGGCGAGACGACACGCCATGGCCAAGCTCGCGGCGAACCCAGTGCGGATCTGCCCCCCAGCGCCTTCGTCGCGTTCCTGCAGAATCACGACCAGGTCGGCAACCGCGCCCTCGGCGAACGCCTGCACCAGCTGTGTTCGCCCCAGGCACTGAGCGCCGCGACCACCCTACTGTTGCTGTGCCCCATGATCCCGATGTTGTTCATGGGCGACGAGGTGAATGCCGCCGAGCCGTTCCTGTTTTTCACCGACCATCATGGCGAACTGGCCGAGGCGGTGCGTGAGGGGCGGCGCAATGAATTTGCCGACTTCGCGGCGTTTCACGACCCCGAGCAACGCCAGCGCATCCCCGACCCCAACGCGCTGCAAACCTTTTTACAGTCGGTGCCCTCTTTCGTCGAGAACGACCACACCCAGCTCTACCGCCACCTGCTGAGCCTGCGTCACGTGCACGTGGTGCCGCACTTGCCCGGCACCGTCGCCCTGGGCGCGCAGGTGCTGGCTGACCATGCCGTCACCGCGCGCTGGCGCCTGGGCAACGGCCGTGTGCTGCAGATCGACCTGAACCTGAGTGAACAGCCCCTGGATCATCCGGCACCCCACCCGATTATTTTCCAAACGCCTGCCCCGCAAGGTGCGCACTTACCGCCCTTGAGCGCACGCGTTTGCTTATCCCCTGTTGGAGACATTCTTTGAGCGAAGCGAACCTGGAAATTCTCGCCAGCCGCGCGGGCCTGGCCGTCGATTGGATCGATGCCAACTGTCGCCCGCAACATGTAAAGCCTGATGCCCTGCGCGCCGTCCTCAAAGGGCTGGGGCACCCGGCCGACAGCGATGCCGAAATCGACGCGAGCCTGCTGCAACTTGAGCAGGCGCAGCAGGACCGGCACCTGCCGCCCTTGATGACCACCGACAGCGGTGCGGGCCTGGACCTGGCACGCTACTTCGCCCCGGACACCCCGTGTCGCGTCAGCCTGGAAGGCGGCGAAACCCTGGAGCTGCGCCTGGATGGCGAGGCCGTATTGCCCGGCGTGATTGCCCTTGGCTACCACCAGGTGCATATCGACGGGCAAACCTTCACCCTGGCCGTCGCGCCCAGCCACTGCTACAGCGTGGCCGACGCGGTGGACAGCCAACCCGCTCGCGCCTGGGGCCTGAGCGCCCAACTCTATGCCTTGCGCCGCCTGGGCGATGGCGGTTTTGGCGACACCCTGGCCCTGGAGCACCTGGTGCGTTCCGCCGCCGAGCGCGGCGCCGACGCCGTGGCAATCAGCCCGATGCACGCGATGTTCAGCGCCGACACTGAGCGTTTCAGCCCCTATTCACCCTCCAGCCGCCTGTTTCTCAACAGCCTGTATGCTTCGCCGGCGTGCATCCTCGGTGAACGTGAGGTGCGCAACGCCATCGAAGCTGCCGGGTTGGCTGAGGAGTTGCATGCCCTGGAACAGCTCACGCTGATCGACTGGCCGGCCGCCGCCAAAGCCAAGCAACGCCTGCTGCGCACACTGTATGAAGACTTCCGCCACGGCGCGCATCCCCAGCATGCCGACTTTCAAAGCTTCCGCCAGGCCGGCGGCGAAGCCCTGGAAAACCACTGCCGCTTCGAAGCCATACAGGCCCAGCGTGCGGCCGCGGGTGAGGACCTGGACTGGCGCCAATGGCCCGAAGCCTGGCGTACGCCACAGAGCCCGGCCCTGGCGCAGTTCGCTGAGGACAACCGCGACGAAATCGGCTATTTCGCCTTCACCCAATGGCTGATTGCCCGCAGCCTTGAGCGCGCACAACAGGCCGCCCGTGGCAGCGGCATGGGCATCGGCCTGATCGCCGACCTGGCGGTGGGCGCCGACGGCGGCGGCAGCCAGGCCTGGAGTCGGCAGGATGAACTGCTGGCCGACCTCACTGTGGGCGCGCCACCGGACATTCTCAACCGCGCAGGGCAAGGCTGGGGCATCTCTGCCTTTTCCCCTGAGGGCCTCAAGCGCAATGGCTATCGCGCCTTTATCGAAATGCTGCGGGCCAACTTCGCCCATGCCGGCGGCTTGCGCATCGACCATGTGATGGGCCTGCAACGCCTGTGGGTGATCCCTCTGGGCGCGTCCCCCCGTGAAGGTGCCTACTTGTATTACCCGGTGGACGACCTGCTGCGTTTGCTCGCCCTGGAATCGCACCGCCACCAGGCCATCGTCCTCGGTGAAGACCTGGGCACCGTGCCCGAAGGCCTGCGCGAAAAGCTCAGCGCCCGTTCGATCCTGGGCATGCGTGTGCTGCTGTTCGAACAGAACCATGACGGCCAGTTCAAGCCCATCCTCGATTGGCCCGACAACGCCTTGGCCACCACCAGTACCCACGACTTGCCGACCCTCAATGGCTGGTGGCACAGCCGCGATATCGAATGGAATATCCAGCTGGGCCTGATCGATGCGCCCACCGTAGACCAATGGAGCGAACACCGCCTGCGCGAACGCCAGGCACTGCGCCAAGCCTTGAGTCAGGACCCGCAGAACTTCATCGACGAGATCCGCAACGACACCGACCATATGGTCGACGCCAGCGTGCGCTACCTGGGCCATACCCGTGCGCCACTGGTGTTGTTGCCCTTGGAAGATGCATTGGGCATCGAGGAGCAAGCCAACCTGCCGGGCACCCTCGACACCCACCCCAATTGGCGCCGACGCTTGCCCGGCGAAGCCGCCAGCCTGCTCGACAATGACAGCGCCGCGCGTCGCCTCGAACTGCTGGCCGTGGCGCGCAACCAAGCCTATGAGCGTGACCGATGAACGCACTGCCCCTGCGCGCCACCCAGCGCCTGCAATTTCATAAAGATTTTACCCTTGATGACGCGGTGCCACTGGTGCCGTACTTTGCCCAACTGGGCATCAGCCACCTGTATGCTTCACCACTGTTAAGCGCCCGCGCCGGCTCCATGCACGGCTACGATGTGGTCGACCCGACCCGCGTCAACCCGGAACTGGGGGGCGAAGCGGCGTTGCGTCGCCTGGTCGCCGCGCTGCGTGAGCACGACATGGGTTTGATCCTCGATATCGTCTCCAACCATATGGCCGTGGGCGGCGCGGATAACCCTTGGTGGCTGGACCTGCTGGAATGGGGCCGCCTGAGCCCCTATAGCGAGTTCTTCGACATCCAGTGGCACTCCCCCGACCCGCTGCTCAAGGGCCAGTTGCTGATGCCCTTCCTCGGCAGCGATTACGGCGAAGCCTTGCAGAACGGCACGCTGGCGCTCAAGTTCGATGCCGCCCAGGGGAGTTTCTACGTCGAGCATTACGAACACCGTTTTCCGATTTGCCCCAGGGACTACGGCTTGATTCTGGGTAGCGACGAGTTACTCAAATCGCTGGCCGAACGTTTCGCCGCCCTCGCCTATCAGCACGACGCCTACGCCGAGGCCACCGAGCTCAAACAAGCCCTGGCCGAACGCGCCAGCGAGCTGCTACCCGCTATTGAACAACGCCTGACCGCATTCGACAGTCGCCAGCCCGAGGGTTTCGAGCGCCTGCATCACCTGCTCGAACAACAGACCTATCGCCTGGCCAGTTGGCGCACAGCCGCAGACGACATCAACTGGCGGCGTTTTTTCGACGTCAATGAGCTCGGCGGCCTGCGGGTCGAACGCGCGGCGGTGTTCGAAGCCACCCATGGCAAGATTTTCGAGCTGATCAGCGCGGGGCTGGTCGACGGGCTGCGCATCGACCATATCGATGGCCTGGCCGACCCGCGTGGCTATTGCCGCAAATTGCGCCGCCGCGTAGACGCGCTGTCACCCCAACGCCACTTGCCCATCTTTGTTGAAAAGATCCTTGGCGAAGGTGAAACCCTGCGTGAAGACTGGCAGGTGGATGGCACCACCGGCTACGAGTTCATGAACCAGTTGTCATTGCTGCAACACCATCCCGAAGGTTTTGCACCGCTGGCCGAGATGTGGACGCGTCACAGCGAGCGGCCCTCAGCCTTCGGCGAAGAAGCGCGGCTGGCGCGCCAGCAGATCCTCAATGGTTCGTTGGGCGGCGACTTCGAAAGCGTAGCCCAGGCGCTGCTGCAAGTGGCCCGCGATGACGTGATGACCCGCGATCTGACCCTGGGTGCCATCCGCCGGGCCTTGCAGGAACTGATCGTGCATTTCCCGGTGTACCGCACCTATATCAGCGCCAAGGGCCGCAGTGCGGCCGACGACAAGGTGTTCCAGCACGCCATGGAGGGTGCACGCAGTACCCTCAACGAAGGCGACTGGCCGGTGCTCGACCACCTGGAGCAATGGTTGGGTGGCCAGCCCTGGCGCAATCGCCCGGTAGGCCGCGCGCGCAAGATGCTCAAGCATGCCTGCGTGCGCTTCCAGCAACTGACCTCGCCCGCCGCCGCCAAGGCTGTGGAAGACACCGCGTTCTACCGTTCGGCGGTGTTGTTGTCGCGCAACGATGTGGGCTTCAGCACCGAGCAATTCAGTGCGCCGTTGGCAGATTTCCATGCGGCCAATCAACAGCGCCTGAAGACCTTTCCCGGCAACCTGCTGGCCACCGCCACCCACGACCACAAACGCGGCGAAGACACCCGTGCGCGCCTGGCGGTGCTCAGCGAGTGCGCACCCTGGTATGCCGAACAGGTCGAGCATTGGCGCCGCCTGGCCGAGCCCCTGCGCGAGAGCGCAGACAGCCCTTCGGCGGGCGATGAGTTGATTCTCTATCAGGTGCTGCTGGGCAGTTGGCCGCTGGAGCCCAACCCCGATCTGGCGGCGTACCAGCAACGCCTGTGGCAGTGGCAGCAAAAAGCCCTGCGCGAGGCCAAGTTGCAGAGCAGTTGGAGCGCGCCCAACGAAGCTTACGAACAGGCGGTGGAAGCGTTCCTCAAGCGCCTGCTGCTCAGTGAGGCCGGTGCGCCGCTGCGCAGTGCGTTGGACAGTGCTGCGCAGGCCATCGCCCCCGCCGGCGCCCTGAATGGGCTGGCGCAAACCTTGCTTCATCTGACCGTGCCGGGTGTGCCGGATATTTACCAGGGCGATGAGTTCTGGGACTTCAGCCTGGTCGACCCGGACAACCGGCGCCCGGTGGACTTCGCTGCGCGGCAACGTGCATTGCAGGCACCACCGGACATCGGCGAACTGTTGTTCAACTGGCGCGACGGGCGTATCAAACAGGCAGTGATCGCCCAGGTACTGGGCCTGCGTAAAGCCTGCCCCGAGCTGCTGCGCCATGGCAGCTATACGCCTTTGGAAGCGGTGGGCCAGTACGCTGAGCGCGTGGTTGCGTTCTACCGTGAACATCAAGGCAAGCAGTTACTGGTGGTGGTGCCGCGTTGGTCTTATCCGTTGCTTGAAAACGGGATGTTTCCCCAGATCAATGCGCAGGTTTGGAGCGATACGCGGGTGAAATTACCGTTCGCCGCCCCTGCACAGAACTGGAAGGGACTTTTTCAAACGGGCGTAGTCACACCCAACAAGGAGCTGTTGATCAGCGCTGCCCTGGGGGATCTCCCGGTCAATGTCTTTATCAATCCTGATAATCAAGAAAGCTGAAAATTTTCTGTGAGGAGTTTGTGATGAGTAAAGAAGACAAACGCATTCGCGAACTGGCGCATCAGATCTGGGAGTCTGAAGGCAAGCCCGATGGCGCCCACGATCGCCACTGGGAGATGGCGCGCAAGCTGGCGGAAGCCGAAGCGCTGACGCCGAGCAAGCCTAAACCGGCCGCCAAGCCGAAAACCGCGCCCAAGGCTGCGGCAAAGCCCAAACCTGCTGCGCCTGCCGCCGCCAAACCTGCGGCGAAGAAACCCGCCGCCCCGAAGAAGCCCAAACCGCCCGCCCCATGATTTCTCGGGCCTGCAGCACGCATTGCGCGCTGCAGGCCCTTTTCCGTCCAAGCCATGCGCTGAAGCACCGTCAGTACGGCGGCGTTCGGCCCGAAAAAATACCTTTTGCAGGAGCAACTCGATGAGCAAACCCGACAACACCACAGCGACGCCGGTTCATGAGCCGTCGCGGATCCGTGAAGGTTTGCCCTTCCCCCTCGGCGCCACCTGGGATGGCCTGGGTGTGAATTTTGCGCTGTTTTCCGCCAACGCCACCAAGGTGGAGCTGTGCCTGTTTGACGATACCGGCGAGGTCGAACTGGAGCGCATCGAACTGCCCGAATACACCGACGAGATCTTCCACGGCTACCTGCCCGATGCTCACCCCGGGCTGATTTACGGCTACCGCGTATACGGTGCCTATGACCCGGCCAATGGTCATCGCTTCAACCACAACAAGCTGCTGATTGACCCCTACGCCAAGCAACTGGTGGGCGAACTCAAATGGTCCGAAGCGCTGTTTGGCTACACCATCGGCCACCCGGACGACGACCTCAGTTTCGATGAACGCGACAGTGCGCCCTTCGTGCCCAAGTGCAAGGTCATCGACCCGGCGCACACCTGGGGCAACGACCAACCGGTACGAGTGCCGTGGGACCGCACGATCATCTACGAAACCCACCTGCGCGGCATCAGCATGCGCCATCCTTCGGTTGGCGAGTCGGTGCGGGGCACCTGCGCCGGCCTGATGGAAGATGACGTGCTCAAGCATATCCGCCAGTTGGGCATTTCCTCGGTCGAGCTGCTGCCCGTGCACGCCTTCGTCAACGACCAGCATCTGCTGGAAAAAGGCATGACCAACTACTGGGGCTACAACAGCATCGCGTTCTTCGCCCCCGACCCGCGCTACCTGGCCAGCGGCAAGATCGCCGAATTCAAGGAGATGGTCGCGCACCTGCATGAGCAGAAGCTGGAAGTGATTCTGGACGTGGTCTACAACCACACCGCCGAAGGCAACGAGCGCGGCCCGACCCTGTCGATGCGCGGCATCGACAACGCCTCCTACTATCGCCTGATGCCCGACGACAAGCGCTTCTACATCAACGATTCCGGCACCGGCAACACCCTGGATCTGAGCCACCCGTGCGTGCTGCAAATGGTCACCGACTCCCTGCGTTACTGGGCCACCGAGATGCACGTGGACGGCTTCCGCTTCGACCTGGCGACCATCCTCGGGCGCTACCGCGACGGGTTCGATGAGCGCCACAGTTTCCTCGTGGCGTGCCGCCAGGACCCGGTACTGCGCCAGTTGAAACTCATCGCCGAGCCCTGGGACTGTGGCCCCGGCGGCTACCAGGTGGGCAACTTCCCGCCGGGCTGGGTGGAATGGAACGACCGCTTCCGCGACACCGTGCGTGCGTTCTGGAAAGGCGACGACGGCCAACTCGCAGACTTCGCCGGGCGCATGACCGCCTCGGGCGAGATGTTCAATCACCGCGGGCGCAGGCCGTACAGCTCGGTGAACTTCATCACCGCCCACGACGGCTTCACCCTGCACGACCTGGTGTCGTACAACGACAAACACAACGAGGCCAACGACGAGAACAACCAGGACGGCAGCAATAACAACCTGTCCTGGAACCACGGCGTCGAAGGCCCTACCGACGACCCGGAGATCAACGCGCTGCGCCTGCGCCAGATGCGCAACTTCTTCGCCACTTTGCTGCTGGCCCAGGGCACGCCAATGATCGTCGCCGGGGACGAGTTCGCTCGCACTCAGCACGGCAACAACAACGCCTATTGCCAGGACAGCGAGATCGGCTGGGTCAACTGGGACCTGGACGATGACGGCAAGGCCCTGCTCAAGTTCGTCAAGCGCCTGATCAAGCTGCGCCTGGCGTACCCGATCCTGCGGCGTGGGCGCTTCCTGGTGGGCGACTACAACGAAGACATCGGCGTGAAGGACGTCACCTGGCTCGCGCCGGATGGCAACGAAATGACTACCGAGCAATGGGAAGACAGCCAGGGCCGCTGCCTGGGCATGTTGATGGATGGCCGCGCCCAGGAAACCGGGATTCGTCGTGCCGGGGCCGACGCCACGTTGCTGCTGGTGGTCAACGCCCATCACGACCTGGTCAATTTCCGCCTGCCGCCGGTGCCGGAGGGCGAGTTCTGGACGTGCCTGCTCGACACCAACGACCCGGCTGTGCGTGGCCAGGAACGCTTTGATTTCGAGCATGAGTACGCGGTCACCGCTCGCTCGCTGCTGCTGTTTGAACTGCAGCACGAAGGCGAGGTGTGAAATGGCGTTGCACGGTTTCCTTCAGGGCTACCGGGGCTATGCCGACACGCAAGCCCTGGGTAATGCCCTGAGGGCCCTTCAAGAAGAAGGCCTTGATCAACTGCCGTTGCCGGGCAGCGGCCAGACCCTGTCCCGCTTGAGCCAACTGGCCCAGGTGGCCGGGCATGACTTGCGCCTGTGCAAGTTGTTCGAAGGCCATACCGATGCCCTGGCGATCATTGCCGAACTCGACAGCCCCTTGCCGCCGCTGGGCAGCACCTGGGGCATGTGGGCGGCCGAGCCGCCGACTGCCAAGGTGCGTGTGCGTCGCGACGGCCAGCGGCTGCTCGTCGAGGGGCGCAAGGCCTGGTGTTCCGGTGCGGCGGTGGTCAGCCATGGTTTGCTGACGGCCTGGGACGAGGAGGACCGCCAGCAATTGGTGGCCGTGGCGATGGATCAACCGGGCATCAGGGTGACGGATGAGGGGTGGAAGGCGGTGGGCATGGCGGCGACCGGTAGCGTCGACATCCTGTTCAGCGCCGCCAGGGGAATTGCCGTGGGTAGCCCGGGTGACTATCTGTCCCGTCCGGGCTTCTGGCACGGTGGGATCGGCATTGCCGCGTGCTGGTACGGCGCGGCGCAACGCCTGGGTGAAGTGCTGCGCGCCCAATGTGCCAAGCGTGCGGAGCCCCATGCACTGGCCCACCTCGGCGCGGTCGACAGCGCCTTGAACAGCGCCGCCTGCGTGTTACGCGCCAGCGCCGCGCAGATCGACCGCCAGCCTCGCGCCGATGCGCGACAACTGGCGCAACAGACGCGCGCCTGTATCGAGGACACCGTCGAGCAAGTGATCCAGCATGTGGGCCGTGCGGTCGGCGCCGGGCCGTATTGCAAGGATCCGCACTTTGCCCAGTTGATGGCTGATTTACCGGTGTATGTGCGGCAAAGTCATGCCGAACGCGACTTGGCCGCCCTCGGTGAACAGGTCGCCGGCGAGCCCACAGGGAGATGGGCGCTATGAGGCCCAATCCGATTGTTGGCCAGGGCACGCCATTGAGCCACTGGCAAAACAGCGCACGATTGGCCGAGTTGCCGCACATCAGTGTGGCGCAGTTGGTGCCGCCTGGGCATCGAGCGGTGATCATCGCCCCGCATCCGGATGACGAGGTGCTGGGCAGTGGTGGTCTGCTGCAAGGGCTGGCTGCGCTGGATCGCCCTATCCAGTTGATCTCCGTCACCGATGGCAGCGCCAGCCACCCTGGCTCCCGGCGCTGGCCGGTGGAGCGCCTGAGCGTGGTGCGTCCGCAGGAATCGGCCCAGGCCTTGCACCGCCTTGGCTTGCCGCTGCACAGTTTGAAATGGCTGCGCGGCGGGTTTACCGACAGCCATGTGGCCGAGCGCGAAGCCCAGCTTTGCGAGTTTATCCAGCGCCACCTCAAGCCCAACGACGTGGTGTTCGCCACGTGGTGCGAGGATGGGCATTGCGACCATGAGGCCGTGGGCCGCGCCAGTGCCAAGGCAACCAAGGCCGTCGGCGCAGTGTTGTGTGAGCTACCGGTGTGGACCTGGCACTGGGCCACCGCCGAAGACCACAAGGTGCCCTGGCATCGGGCGCGCAAGATCCCGCTGACCGCCGAGCAAGTGGCACGCAAACGCCATGCGATCCACGCCTTCGCCAGCCAGTTGGAGGGCGACCCGCAAATCGGCCTGCCTCCGGTGCTGGCGCCCTATGTGGTGGAGCGCTTGCTGCAGCCTTTTGAGATGGTGTTCGTATGAGTGTGGCAACCCCCTACTTCGACCAGTTGTTTGCGGGTAATGACGACCCTTGGGCTTTTCGTCAGCGCTGGTACGAACAACGCAAGCGCGCCCTGACCTTGGCCATGCTGACGCGGCCGCGCTATGCGTCGATATTCGAGCCGGGTTGTGCCAACGGTGAATTGAGTGCCGAGCTGGCCCCGCGTTGCGACCGCCTGCTGTGTTGCGACACCGCCACCGCTGCGGTGCGTCTGGCACAGGCGCGGCTGGAGCATTTCCCTCATGCCCGCGTGGAGCAGCGTCGCCTGCCAGAACAATGGCCCGGCGGGCAATTCGAACTGATCGTATTGAGTGAGCTTTGTTATTACCTTGATGTCGATGATTTTAATCGTCTGATCGATTGCGCCCTCGCCGCCTTGACCGCTGACGGGCAAATTCTGGCCTGTCATTGGCGAGTGCCCATTGACGGTTGCCCGCAAACAGCCGAACAGGTGCACGCCGTGCTGCAACAGCGTCTGGGTGTAGCACCGTTGGTGCAGTACCAGGACCCGGATTTCCTGCTCGACCTGTGGAGCCTCGATGGCACCTCGGTCGCTCGCCATGAGGGTTTACGATGATCGGTATTCTGATCCCGGCACATAACGAAGAAGCCCTGTTGGATGATTGCCTGAGGGCTGCGCGGATCGCCGCCAACCACCCGGGCTTGCTGGGTGAAGCGGTACAGATTCTGGTAGTACTCGACAGTTGCAGCGATGCCAGCGCGGCGATTGCCCAGGCCCACCAGGTGCATTGCCTGCACGTGCAGGCGCGCAATGTCGGCCACGCCCGCGGCGTGGGTGCACGGTACTTGCTGGAGCAAGGCGCGCGGTGGATTTCCTGCACCGACGCCGACAGCCGTGTCGCCCCTGACTGGTTGGTGGCCCAACTGGCCCAAGGCTGCGACGCGGTGTGCGGCACAGTCACCGTGGACGCCTGGAGCGACGGCTTCGACCCGGCCGCGCAGATTCGCTATCAGCAGGCCTACCAGGCCCGCGATGGGCATCGGCATATCCACGGTGCCAACCTGGGCGTGAGTGCCCGCGCCTACGTAGAGGCCGGTGGGTTTGAACCGCTGGAATGCCATGAGGATGTACAACTGGTACGTGAATTGGAGCGTTGCGGTGCCTCCATTGCCTGGAGCCATGCGCCGCAAGTGGTGACCAGTGCGCGACTGGATTGCCGGGCTGAGGGTGGGTTCGGTGATTACTTGAAGAGCTTGATGCGGGCTGGGTGAAAACAAAATCGCAGGCAAGCCAGCTCCCACAGGGATCCGTGCCAGGCGCAGATATTGTGGGCAACATAGCCCCCTGTGGGAGCTGGCTTGCCTGCGATGACGTCAGCCCAGCAAACATCGCATCAAAGTTGTGCAGATACCCATGCCTGTCTATCCTCCTAACGCCTTGCATGGCATTCCTGGATTGGCATGCTGCGCACTCACCCAGCGGAGCCTGCGGTGAAGACAAGAGCGTCGTCCCGTCAACGGAGCACGACCCGGTATCAACCGACAAGGATGTGACACCCCATGAAGCCTGCCTCCTTAAGCGAAGGCCGTCGCGGCCCCGTGCAAATCTGGAACAGTGCGCCGCAGTTGGCGCAAACCCCCATCATCTCCCTGAACAGCCTGGTACCACCCGGTGCTCGCGTCGTGGTAATCGCACCTCATCCTGGCGATGAAGTGCTGGCGTGCGGCGGTTTGCTGCAACTGCTCAGCACCCGCGAGCATCCGCTGCAATTGATCTCCATCACCGATGGCAGCGCCAGCCATCCCGGCTCTCAAGTATGGCCGGCCAGCCGCTTGAGCGTGGTGCGCCCCCAGGAAAGTGCCGAGGCCCTGCGCCGATTGGGTATGCCCTTGCACAGCCTGAAATGGATTCGTGGCGGGTTTTGTGATGACGCACTGGCCGCCCGTGAACAGCCCATGAGCCAATTCATCGCGCGCTACCTGCAACCTGGCGACTTGGTGTTTACCACCTGGCGCAACGACGGCAATGACGACCATGACGCCGTCGGCCGCGCGAGTGCCAAGGCGTGCAGCCTGGTAGGTGCGCAACTGTATGAACTGCCGATCTGGGCCTGGCATTGGCCGGCCCGGGAAAGCGCGATAATGCCCTGGCAACGTGCACGCAAGGTCCGCCTGGACACCTGGACCGTCGCGCGCAAGCTGCACGCCGCCCATGCCTACGCCAGCCAGTTGGTGGGTGACCCACAAATTGGCTTACCGCCGATGCTCGCGCAGATATTGCTGGAGCGCATGCGCGAGCCCTACGAAATCCTGTTCACCTGAACACCACCCTGTAGGAGCGAGCTTGCTCGCGAAAAACCTCAACGATAACGCTGGTTTCCGGAATCAACGCGGCGCCTGTGAGTCTTTCGCGAGCAAGCTCGCTCCTACAGAGTTTGGACTTTTCCCTACAGACTCAATCTGTCAGACTGATGCGAATAATTATCAACAGATTTTCTATTCGCCACGGAAGGCACTTGGGGAGCCCTACTTTCATGTCTGTGCAACAACGCGGCGGCAACGTTTTTACACCCAGTCTGATGGCAATCACTATCGCGTTAGCAACCTCCAATGCGGCCATTGCCGCCGACGCCGAAGCACCGGCCACCATCGAGCTGGGCGCTACCCAGGTCTCGGGCCAACAGCTTGGCGCAACCACCGAAGGCAGCGAGTCGTACACCACCGGCTCGATGAAGACCGCGACCAAACTGCCGCTGACCCTGCGCGAAACCCCGCAGGCCGTCACCGTAATCACGCGCCAGCGCATGGATGACCAGGCCATGACCAGCATCAACGACGTGGTCAACGCCACGCCGGGGCTGTTCCTCAATTATTCCAACGGCCCTGGGCGACAAGCCTTCACCGCACGCGGTTTCGATATCGACAACCTCATGTATGACGGTATCCCCAGCGGCTACAACGGTGCGTCGGTAGGCGCCCAGCCGAACCTGGCAATGTTCGACCGCGTCGAAGTGGTGCGCGGCGCTACCGGCCTGGTAACCGGCGCAGGCAACCCTTCGGCCGCCATCAACCTGATCCGCAAGCGGCCACTGGATGAGCAGAAAGTTACCCTCACCGGCGCCGTCGGCAGCTGGGACGATTACCGTGGCGAGCTCGACGCCTCCAGCCCGCTCAATGACAGTGGCACCTGGCGCGGCCGCGTCGTCACCTCTTACCGCGATGCCAACAGTTTTATCGACAAGGCCGAGCAGGATCATGGCCTGTTCTATGCCGTCACCGAAGCCGACCTGAGCGAAGACACCACCCTGACCCTCGGTTACTCGAACCAGAAGGACAAGACCAACTACTTCTGGGGCGCTTCGATGGTCGGCCTGGATGGGCGCCACCTGGGCCTGTCGCGCTCCTATAACCCAGGCACCGATTGGGAGAACAAGGACCAGGAAATCAACACCGTGTTCGCTGAGCTGCGCCAGCGCCTGGCCAACGACTGGAGCCTGCAGGTCAACGCCAACTATGCCGAACAGAACGCCTTGTTCTCCGGCTCCTACCAATCGCGCTGGACCAACGACACCCTCGCCCGCACGGTGTACCAGGCCAGCTACGATGAAAACCAGGCCGGGCTCGACGCCTTTGCCAGCGGCCCGTTCGAGGCGTTCGGCCGTACCCATGAACTGGTGGTGGGCGCCAGCAAGCGCATCTACGACATGACCACCCACAACTACAGCCCCTACGACCTCAACTGGCCGATCAATGCGGGCAAGCCGAACTTCACCCGCACCAACAACGTTCGCGAAGTCACCACCCAGGACGGTTTCTACCTGACCAGCCGCCTGAGCCTGGCCGACCCGCTGAAGCTGATCCTCGGCGCTCGCCTGGACTGGTACGACTACGACAACCGTGATGCCGCTGGCGGCTACAAGGTCACCCGCAACCTCACCCGCTACGCCGGCCTGATCTACGATCTGGACGACCAGCATTCGGTTTATGTGAGTTACAGCGACATCTTCACGCCGCAAAAAGACAAGAGCACAGCCGGCACTCCGCTCAAACCCATCGTCGGTAAAAATTATGAGGTTGGCGTCAAAGGCGAATATTTTGGTGGCGCG
The DNA here is from genome assembly GCF_021605325.1 of Pseudomonas sp. PA-7-1E. Lineage (NCBI taxonomy): Bacteria > Pseudomonadati > Pseudomonadota > Gammaproteobacteria > Pseudomonadales > Pseudomonadaceae > Pseudomonas > Pseudomonas sp. PA-7-1E. The sequence continues at coordinate 10,799 of NZ_WKFA01000040.1, read as the reverse complement.
CTGAATGCCAGCGTGGCGCTGTTCCGCGTCGACCAGGAAAACCGCGCCGTGGCCGTGGTGGTGCCCAACTGCCCGCAGGCGTCCTGTGCCGAGGCCTCGGGCGAAATCCGCAGCCAGGGTATCGACTTCGAACTGCAAGGCGCCTTGACCGAAAACTGGCAGGTCGGCGGCGGCTATACCTATGCGCGCACCCACACCATCAAGGACGACGCCAACCCGCAGAAGGTCAACAAGCAGTTCGATACCGACATCCCGGAGCACCTGTTCAAAGTGACCACACGCTACAACTTCCAGGGCCCGCTGGAAAAACTCCGGGTCGGCGGCAATATCTCCTGGCAGAGCCGCATGTACAACGACATCAAGCTAGCGGATGGCAGCAACTACCGGCTCCAGCAAGGCGGCTACGCCGTCACCGACTTGATGGCGGGCTACCGGGTCAATCAGCACCTGGACTTGCAGCTCAATGCCAACAACATCTTCGATCGCCACTACTACCAGTCCATCTCCAACTCAGTGACTTATGGTGGCGACTCCTATGGCAGCCCCCGCAATATGATGCTGACCGCCAAGTACAGTTTCTGAGCCCCATGCCCACCTCGGCTGCCCGCTCGGGCAGCCGTTCTTAAAGTCCCACGCCCACATGCCGATAACGCGTGGGTAACCGGCAACAATCCTGAATATCTGCTTGACTCCACAGCGGCGCGCCTGTGTGGCACACCGCGTGCTTGCTTGACCTCGACGCCCCCCTCTCATGGAGTAAGAGTGAATGCCCGTTCGTTTTCAAGAGCACTATCGCAAGGCCGACCGCATCATGCTGGCATTGATCTGGCTGATGTGCCTGTTCTCCCTCGGCCTGGCGTTCTGGCACGATACCCTCATGCAGGCCGTGATCGTCGGTGGGGGCACCGGCGTGGTGCTCACGGCGCTGTATCGCGTCATCGGCGGCACCCGCGTGATGCGCTGTGCACTGGGCGCCGGCTTGATGGTGATGGCGGCGTTGCACATCAACCAGGCGCACGGAGTGATCGAATCCCACTTCGGCATTTTCGCGCTGTTGGCGGTGCTGACCTTCTACCGTGACTGGCTGCCGATTTTGGTGGCGGCACTGACCATCGCGGTGCATCACGTGGTGTTCCATGCCTTGCAGCACCAGGGTTTTCCTGTATTTGTGATGGAGCATCACGGCGGCTGGACGATGGTGTTCGTCCACGCCTTCTATGTGGTGATGGAGACCGTCGCCCTGCTCTACCTGGCCTTCCATAGCCAGGCCGAAGCGGTGGAGAGCCAGGAAATGCTGGAGAAGATGCTCGCCGTTACCTCGCAGTTCACGGTGGAAACCGCCCAAGGTGAAGGCAAGGCCCACGTATCCCTCGCCAAGCGGTTCGACCACTTCCTGCAGCAACTCACCCACCTGATCGACGGCGTCGCCCGCGACTCCCATGGCCTGGGCCAGCTCGGCCAGGAACTGGCCAGCGCGAGCGGCACCCTGGAAAAAGGCGCACGGCATCAACTGGCCCAGATCGGCGAAATGACCGGTTCGATGCAGCGCATGGAAGACGCCATGGGCCACATTACGGTGCAGGTCGAACAGGCAGTGGAACATGCAGGCCAGGCCAGCCAGCAGATTGTGCGCGGCCAGGAAAGCGTCGGCCGCGCCCAACATGAAATCAGCCAATTGGCCTCGCGCATCAACGGCACGGAGTCGACCGTGGAATCCCTGGCGGTGCAGGCAGAGCAAATCGGCTCGGTGCTGGAAGTGATCAGCAGCATCGCCAACCAGACCAACCTGCTGGCCCTCAACGCCGCCATCGAGGCCGCCCGCGCCGGCGAGCAAGGCCGTGGCTTTGCCGTGGTGGCCGATGAAGTGCGCAGCCTGGCCCAGCGCACCGCCCTCTCCACCCAGGAAATCAAGAGCATCATCGAGGGCCTGCAACACGGCAGCCGCCAAGCCGTCGAAGCCATGCACGCCAGCCGCGAAGGCGTAGAGCGCTGCGTGGCAGACAGCCAGGTGGCCGTGGACATGCTACGGGCTGTGGGCGAGGACATCGCGCACATCGACCAACTCAACGGCCACATCGTCACCACCACCCGCGAGCAGACCTCGGCAAACCTGGAGATCGTCGAGCGCTTGCAGTCGGTGCAAAGCATCGCCCAGAACACCGCCGACGACGTCGAGACGCTCGCCCGCAGCAGCGAACGCCTGCCACCGATCGCGGTGCGGCTGGATGCGTTGGGGCGCAGATTTCATCCTTGAGCCCAACCCGGAACATGGCGAGTCAGAGAGAACAGGTGGGCAGAGCGCTGGAGTGCATCAAGGTTCCAGATGCGGAGCCATCAAGGCGGCAAACCAATCGATGAACGCGCCAAGGCGACGAGAGCGTTGGCGGCGAGTCGGGTACAGGACTGAAACGCACATGGGGGCCGGCCGATAGGCCGCCATCACCTCCACCAATTCGCCGCTGTCCAATAAATGCTGAACATCGAACAACGGCACCTGAATCAAGCCAAGCCCTGCACAGCATCCTGCGATATAGCTTTCGGCATTATTGACCACCACACGGCTCGGCATCATGACAGCCTGCGCGGTGCCATCGACGCAATATTCCCAGGCCGTTTCCTGCCCGCCTGCGCTCGTGCTGTAGCCGATACAGACATGCCGGTTTTGCAGATCGCAAGGCTGTGTGGGCACCCCGAATTCCGCCAAGTATGCGGGGCTCGCGCAATTGACCAGCAACACCTTGCCCAACGGTTTCACCACCAGGCTGCTGTTCTGCGGGGTGCCAAAACGAATGACACAGTCAACGCCTTCCTGTACCAAATCAATGGCGCGATCGGTGGAGCCCAGGCCGAGTTGGAGCCCAGGGTAGCGGCGGAGAAACTCGGCCAACGCAGGCATCACCAGGCGCCGCGCTATGCGGCTGGGCACGTCCACTTCCAGACGGCCCATGACCTGTTCCTGATGGCTGTTAAACAGTTGGTCGATATCATCGATGTCCAGCAAGACCTGGCGCGCCTTCAGCAGTAACTGGGTGCCATCGGCGGTCAGGGAGACCTTGCGGGTTGTCCGGTGCAGCAGTCGAGTGCCAGCATTGGTCTCCAGCTGTTGAATGGCGGCCGACACGCTTGCGCGTGGCAGCCTCATCAGCCGTGCCGCTTGTATGAAACTGCCAAGCTCTGCGACCTGAACGAAGACGCGGTACTGTTCGATTCTATCCATGGGCTCTCAATGCTCGGGGGGCACGGATCGATCGGCGCTCACCACGTCTGCGCCTGTGCGTTGACCGTTTACTTGGTGGTGTAGCCGCCATTGATCAAAATTGTCTGGCCAGTCACCCACCAGCCGTCACTGACCAGGTTACGGATGAACGGGACCACATCCTCAATATCTGTCAGGCCCGTGCGCGAGAACGGCGACAGCGCGGCAGCCGTCTTGTGGTAACTGACCGCATCCTCACCTTCGGCCGGGTAGAAGAACGGCGTGTCCATCGGCCCCGGCCCTACTGCTGTGACCGAAATACCCCGAACGCCCAGCTCCTTCGCCGCCGCTCGCGTAAATTGCTCTACCGGCGCCTTGCTGCCGGCATATGCAGCGTAGAAGGGCGTGAAAGCGCCCAGCAGTGAAGTGACAATAGTGCAGATCTTGCCATTGTCATTGAGGTGCTTGCCGGCTTCCTTGATAAAAAAGAACGCAGTCTTGGAATTGACGGCCATCATCTCGTCGTACTCCGCCTCCGTGATTTCAGCCATTGGCTTTTTCAGCACCTTGCCCACGGTATTGATCGCGATGTCCGGCCTGCCGACTGCCGCGACGGCATCGTTGAAGAGTTTTTCCATCGCTCCCGCCGTGGTCAGGTCTGCTTGCAAGGCCACAGCCTTCGCGCCTAGCGCCTCAATTGCGGTGACGGTTGCGTTCGCGTCAGCCTGGCTGGAATCGCTGTTGTAGTGCACGACCACAGCCTTGGCGCCATGCTTGGCCAGATCGCGGGCGATCAACCCGCCGAGGTTCTTCGCGCCACCTGCGATCAGTGCAACCTTGCCATTGATTGAATGATTAGGCATGACAACATTCCTTTAATTGGGAGAAGTACGCCGCCATTCTAGAGTGACCCTCGACAAAGATAAGCACACCTTGGCTGGATGCAGTGTCCAGAGATATTGCCTAATCACAAAGGCCCTATCGGTGAATGAAAAGGATGTGAGGTACGCTACACTCCGGCCTTGCACACCGGCCAAGGAAGCCCCCATGAGTACTCGTGGCAGAGACCGACAGATCGACAATATCGAATTCAACGTAAGCGACATTGCCCGCAGCAAAGCCTTCTACGGCGCTGCATTCGGCTGGACTTTCGTGGATTACGGCCCCACCTACAGCGAGTTCAGCGATGGCCGGCTCACGGGTGGTTTCACCACCGGCGAGCCTGTGCGGCCGGGCGGCCCCTTGGTTATCGTGTACGCAGATGACTTGGACAGTGTGCAGCAGCGGCTTCAACAGCTGGGAGCGGTGATAACCCGCCAGACATTTTCGTTTCCTGGTGGCAGCCGGTTCCACTTTACCGACCTGGATGGGTATGAACTGGCGGTGTGGAGCGTTGCGCCGTGATCCAGCGCTTTCGCTGTATCGCTGAAGCTCGACATCTCCAACCGAGAACAGGTTGCGTTGTGTGAGCCTGTTCTGGGTTCAAAGCTGTTGCAGCTTGCGCTGCAAGCGCGTCATGTACCGATTGACGATCAGTTTGTGCGCCGGCCCCACCGGTAGCATGTAAAGGCGCCCGAAGGTGTTGTGGGTGATCACCGATGAAGTGATCGTCAGCACACGATCAGCAATTGAAAGGCAAATCATCACATCCAGGTGCCGGTCACGCTCAGTCAGCACCAGCCTATCCGGCGCGCAGTCCTCTACCAAGAAAAAATCAAGCCGCTCACCCGCTTGCACCGTCACGCGCCGATTGCCGGAGAACCCGCCGATGCGCTTTACGCCAAACCTTGAAGAAATCCCATCCCTGATCCGAAAGGCCAATCGCAACAGCGGCCCTGATTCGGCGGTCATGATGTTCCAGGCATCCAGCGCGCTGATCTCAGCCGACAATGGCACTGACCTGTAATCGTAATAATCGAGTTCGGACGGTGCACCCAATGTGTGACTTCCAGAGCGAGTCGCCAAGATTTTTCCGTCCATGACCAAAACAGGAATTGGCATCATAACGCTTCAAGCGAATGCTGCGCTAAGCTCGACAGGGTCTGTGTAACTCAAGCGGAGTACCCAATATGGAATACGACGAAAAACTGATTGAGGAAGCCGTACTTGCCCTGCTGACCACCTTCAGCTTTGATAACGGCAACTCATGGAAAGGCCACGACTTTCAAATAATGAACCGACTCCACGAGCAAGGTTTTATCAGTAATCCGGTGAACAAAAACAAGTCCATTTGGTTGACGCAGGAAGGCTTGGAACGGGGCAGGCAAATTGCTGATCGGTTGTTTGGCGCGGCACCTGAAGCGCTCGCGGGGCCATAAGCCCAGCCACGGAGTGTTAAACCGCGCTTCATGCGTTTATCCTCAAGACACCCCGACCTGCCAACCCGGAGCCGCCATGGACCTCGCCACCCTCGCCCTCTTCCTGCCCGCCTGCTTCGCCCTGAACATGGCCCCCGGCCCCAATAACCTGCTATCCGTGAGCAACGCTACCCGCTATGGCTACCGCACCTCCTGCCTCGCCGGTCTCGGCCGTCTGCTGGCCTTCGCCGGCATGATCGCCCTCGCGTCCGCTGGCTTGGCGGTGGTACTGCAAACCTCGGAGTTGTTGTTCTACGGGATCAAGATTCTCGGCGCGGCGTATCTGTTTTACCTGGCATATCAGCTATGGCGCGCAGACCCGCAGCAGCAGGTGGACACCGCAACGGGGAAGGTGGGCCTGTGGGCCTTGGCTCGGCAGGAGTTTCTGGTGGCGGCGGGCAACCCCAAAGCGATCCTGATCTTCACCGCCTTCCTCCCGCAATTCGTGGTGCCCGGCCAACCCATCACCGCGCAATTTGCCCTGCTGGGTGTGATGTTCCTGGCCTTGGAATGGGTGGCTATCAGCGCCTACGCCTATATGGGCCTGCATATGCGCCGCTGGTTTGCCGAGCCGAAGGGCAAGCGCCTGTTCAATCGCTGCTGCGCGGGTTTGTTGTCAGCGGCCGCGGCGGTGTTGTTGACTGCGCGTAAGGCATGAGGGAGGTGTGAATGCGCCTGTGAAGATGGCCGCCATCGGTATCCACCTACCTTCAGTACGGCGCTGCACCTGTGGCGAGGGAGCTTGCTCCCGTGACGACCTGGCAGCCGACGCTGACATAACTGATGCCCCGCGATCCAAATGTGGGAGCTGGCTTGCCTGCGATGACGGCCTGGCAGCCGACAAAGATCCCACTGATGCCCAAGTTGCGTAAATACCTAGGCTATCTCAACGGCAAACCATACCTCACCTCCACCAGCGCCACACCGCCCCTCTCAAGATGGCGCTCTGTCCCGGCCTCCTCGACGCACCCCGCCCGGCGATAAAATCGAATCGCCCTTTCATTACCGGCCAAGACCCACAGCGTTAAACGCTCATAGCCTTGCGCCAACAGGTCTTGCAGGCCGGCATTCCACAAGCCCCGCCCGACGCCGGTGTGCCAATGCTCGGCGAGTACGTAGATGGCCATGACCTCACCTGCATTGGCCTGCACGGCGTATTCGTCACGGCTGGCGCCGACGGCTATCCAGCCAACCACCTGCTGGCCCACCTCGGCGACCCATACCGTTGACTCACCCGAGGCAATCGAGCGAACCCAATGGGCTTCGCGTCGAGCCAGCGTTGCTTGCAATCCGCTCAAGAACTGGGCAGGCATCAGGTCACGGTAGGCGTCTTGCCAACTACTGATATGCACCTGGGCAATGGCTCTTGCGTCGGCGGGTAATGCCCTGCGAATCATGGAGATGCTCCTGAAATACGGTTATTCCAGTATGCATGCCCGTCGATGACAGAAAGCCCTGCGCTGAACAGGGCCCAATATCAATGCCAACCCCAATGTAGGAGCGAGCTTGCTCGCGAAGAACTTCAACGATAACGCGGGCTTCCTGAGTGAACGCGGCGCCTGTGGTTTTTTCGCGAGCAAGCTCGCTCCTACAGTTGCAGGGCGATTCCGGCGTCGATGAAGAACGCCGGGCCCCGCGTGAAGGCTCCAGCCAATGTCACCCCTTGGTCAGATCCACCAAAGGCGTCTGCCGCACCTCAGTCTCCCGCCCACCCTGAATCTCGCTGACCTGCTTCAAGGCCTTTTCAACAGCCGCCTTATCCGCCAACAAGCTGTAGCTGATCCGGAACTGCTTATGTTCCTTCGCCCCGATCGTAGGCACCAGGTTCAATGGCCGCTGATAACGACGGTTGTACGAAAAACTCGTCCCCGGCTCCAACCCCGTGACATAGCCCTGCCCTTGGGTATCAGTGTTCTTCCACAGCGAGAACACCGGCAGTGTCTGCGTATTGAAGCCAACCGAAACACCCAGGCTGCCGGCCTTGTTATGCAGCACGGTCAAGGTATCGCCCTTGGCATCGGCATACGGCACCACGTTGTAAACCGTTTCGTCATAGTCCTTGGTCGGTGCGCGATAGGTTTGCCAGTCGGCCAGTTCGCCCTTGGCCTTGTCGTTGAACGGCGACACCTGCTTCACCGGCGCAACGAACCGCGCGCCCTGCTCCAGGAACGGCGTGCTGAAATTACTGTGATACAGCGCCTGGTATTCCTTCGGATAATCGCCATTGTTGGTCAGCGTGTCGTTGAGGGCGAACACCACACTGCCAGGCTCGGTGACCAGTTCGGTCGCAACAGAGAAATCGACCTTCTTGAACGCCTGCTCTTTCAACTCGCCACGCAGGGTGATGGCGTAGGGCGGTTTTTCATCGATATGCAGGGTGACTTTATTCGCAGGAATATTCGCGGCCCGACCGTGCAGGGTCAGCAGTTCGCCGTTGTCGATGCCAGGATGCCCCACCCATTCGTAGCCGCAACGAGTAACCAGCTCATTGAAACCTTCCAACCATCCCAGACCACCGCGGCCATTGAGCTCGATGAAGGAAGGATTAACCACTTCCTTGACCGGCGAATCCCAGCCCATCCGCACATCGCCAACCGACGCCTGCAACACGTTCATGCCACGGGTCGGCACTACCGAGAGCTTCAACGTGCCGTTGTCGATATCCACGATGCTCACACCCTCCTGCCGACCGCCGTGCAAGGTGCGCAGGGTGACGCTGAAGGGCTTGTCGGTTTGGATGCCGAGTTGCTGGCTGGTGATTTGCCAGTTCTGGGCGGCTTTGTCGGTGTCGAGCAGCACGTAATCCCAGGCCATGGCGTGGGAGGCGGCAGAGAATGCGCTGAGGGCAACGAGGAGTTTTAGCGGGGTCATGGCGGTCGCCTTTATTGGAGTTGTTTGCGCTTTATAAACTCGATGAAACGTTTCAGCAAGCTTAAAAGACGCGACAGTGCGGGGAAAGGCCATGAAAAGGCGATGCGCTGCGGGCAGGCTGGAACGAAAACGCGAGTGGGCGGTGTATGAGCTTTGGTCCATCCGTGCCGGTTACAACCTTGCGTTGACTCATTGGCTGCAAACGGCCAATTGCAGACCATAGATAACCTGCTAGGCTTCGGGATGTGGCCAAAAGCCATATCGCTTTTCCTATTTCTGGCGCGACACATGAGACAGAGCAGGGAGTGATGCACAGGCAAGGAGCACAATCAGACACAGCACCGGAAAGCATTACACCACTTTTGCCGTCTATTTATAGTTAGAAACTCACATCTGAGCACGAAAGGAGCGCTGCGAACAAAATTCAAAAACAAGCCAAAGACGAACCAATCAACTGAAATCCAGCCAAAGGATCTCAAAATGAAATCGACGACCGTCTCAGCTACACCCAAAATCAGACTCACTGGAGACACAGGCACAGCGATTGAAGTGGATATTTCAAATCTAAATGCTACCCCTGATCAAAAGATAGCGCTTGAAAAGCTTCTGTCCTCTGGAGATTTAAACTCACTTGACCAATCTGAGCGAGATCTAATAAAGGATCTAAAGGCCTACGTTGGACTTGGAACAATAACGCCTCAATTCTTGGTTAGATTCGATACAACATGGGTAAAAATCGACGAAATTTAACGTAAGCGTGGTGAAATTGAACTATAAGATATTGTTATCAGGCATCGGGAGCATTCAAGCCTTTTTAAGAGCTGAATCAATTTCAGCCAAGGAAGCATTGAATGTTTCCCTTTTCTCCCTTGATATTCTTGCAGCATACAAACTCGAAGAGATAGTCGCCCCGAAGGAGATACTGTCATGCTTAGCCGATTATAGTGAAGTATTTTTAACAAATACACCGAGCGCAGATTTTATTAAGTCCGTCATAAAAAATTACCCACAAAAGCCCCCATCAATACATAGAGATATAAGTGAATCCAATTGCACTGAAGAGCTATTCAAGTATGGAATAATTTTCAACGAAAACACCACGGATTCATTTGCAATCAAGCCGTGTGAAGAGTTGGTGCTCTCACTTTCTTCACGAGATTTATTCAAATCAATATTTTGGGTTCATGCTGCCTTATCCGCGAAACGCGAACTGAGTGAGACGGAAGCTCTCTCGATAAAGCAAGCAGTTAATTACATAAACATAACGGCCGAGTCAATGGCTGATGCAAAATTGAAGTGGTGGCTAAAAATGGCCAATCTAGTGCCGCATAGGGAGCGCATATGAACATTGAAAAAAATGTGGAGGCGGTGCTAAAGCTAATTAACTGGGTAGTAGCCAATCGAGATAATTTTTCCCACAAGTTAGGCAAAACAACTGATGAGCAGCTTATTCTGCTTAAGCCAATTGGTGAGCTCGCTCTTTGCTGCGACCTAATGATCCGAGGAAATTTGCATTCCGTAGCAGCGAGAGAGTTGCTAGAGTGGGCTTGGCTAGAGCTCGACTCTGGCGACTTCCTCAAGTTGGCGCTAATCAGTCGCCCAGGACTAATGATGATTAGCTCTCTTTACGCAACATTTTATCGAAACAACATAAAAAACGAATCCCTAGGGCGATTGATAAAAAACTTCTCAGAGTCAGAGTTCTCAAAATCCATTCAATACCCTTACTGGCGCCGCCTGGATCTAAATAGGGCATTGTGCGACCTGGAAGTGTTTGAAAGCTTAAACTACTCGCCTGATCTTACGTGGTCATATCATCGCCCAGAGCCATGGATCATCGAAAATGATTCAGCCTATGCGCTAACTCACGAAGTTTTCTACATAACAAACTTTGGCGCATCACCTGACTCTCTAACACCAGCAACCACCAGCTACATAAGAACCTGGCTGCCTGCCTGGAAGAGAATTTTTCTTGGTGACAACAACCTTGATATATTTACCGAACTGTTAATGGTTTCCCTATGCATAGGAAAGCCTTACAACGAGCTAGTTAGCTTCAAAATAATTGCTGAATCAATAAGCCCATCAGGGTTCTTGCCTGGCCCGGAAAATGGAGGCAAGAGCCTACTTTCCGGTATCAGGGATGAAGGTAGGTCAATTTTTCTTCAAAACTATCACACTACATTAGTTGGCATAATGGCGTTTAGTCTACTTGAGTCAGCATGCCCCACCAGAGAACTTCTAACCACCGGCTCAACGTGGTCGGATAACATGGGCGTTAGTAACCAAGAAGGTTAGCGGGTTCGAACGATCAATCACCCCAATCTAATCTGTCTCTTATACACATTCTCAGAGACCAAGAGCCCACGGAAAAT